>NZ_JAKSXU010000053.1:0-72390 GCF_022829325.1 Methylobacterium sp. J-092
TGCGTCCGTAGCTCATCGCCTTGTGGCGGGAGGCGTTGGCCTTCACCTTGGTCCCGTCCACCGCCACGTGGGCGAACTGGACCAGACCAGCCGCACGGCACAGGCGCAGCACCTGCACGAACAGGTCCGACAGGGCCACGAGGCGGCGCTTGCGGAAGTTGGCGATGGTGCGGAAGTCCGGCCGGTTCAGCCTGGGCACCGCCATGAGGTCGACCCGTTCCTCGCAGGCCCGGGCGAGCTAACGCGAGGAGCACAGGCCGCGGCTGTAGCCGTAGAGCAGCAGCGCCACCATCGTCCCCGGATGGTAGGGCGAGTAGCCGCGCTCCTCGGTGTAGGTGTCGAGGATGGCCGAGAGGTCGAGCGCTTCTAGCACCGTGTCGCGGACGAAGTGCGCCAGGTGCCCGGGCGGCACGAACTCGTGCAGCGAGGGCGGCAGCAACCAGCCCTGATCCACATCCCAGGAGCGAAACACCCTGGCCGTGAGCCGAGTGAATCACCCTCTGACCTCGCCATCGAAAGCATTACTCGGACGGGCTCTTGGACATGGTATCCACCCCTTTCCAGGGTTCAGGATGCTTGAAGAATTTGTGAAAAGCGCGGCACAGTCGGTGAGTCATGGTCGCCCACGCACTCGCCATGGAACTTGCTCATTCACAGCGTGCTTTGAAGAGGGTAGGGACTCGCCGACACCCCCGAAGCGACTGCCGCCGAGAAAAAGGCGCCCACGTAGCCGCACAAAAAAAAGCTCGGCCCGCGTGATTGAATTCAACAATCACGCCCCCCCGCACAGCCCCGATCACAAAATCGTGTACGCGGTCATCCCGCGGGGTTCAAGTTCAAGTCGGATCGCCGCCCCGTTCCCGCGGCAACGATCTCCTTCTCAGGGAGGTGACCAGCCGCCTGCATTGGTTGAAGCATTGGCAGATCGTTGTCGCAAGGGCCGCCGCGAGAAAGGCAGGCTCGCTCCGGTCGCTGTCTGCACCCTGTCATGAACTGATGATACAGGTTGTTGCTGCGATGCCGGCGCAGCGCTCTTCAGAAGGTTGCTGTGGCGAAGGCGGGGCCGGCCGGTTGCTCGGTGAACGCCCCACGGCTTCCAGCACCAAGAGGTCGTCACCGAAGCCAGGAATCCCGTTCCTTCATCGCGCATGATTCGCTTCGACATCCCCATACGCGTGGCGCATGGCCTTCACTAGGGAGGCCTCCTGCCCTCGACGGCAACGGGTATTGCGGCAAAGGTTGGCGTCTTATATTCGTGTCCCAAGCCGTACCCACATATGAGGAAGTTCGTTGAAGCGTCTTGTGATCGATCTCGACGACACCCTGACCGTGCCCGATGCGACGCGTTCCTACGCCGACAAGGAGCCCAATCTGCCGCTGGTTGCGAAGTTGCATGCGTACAAGGCCATGGGCTTTGAGATCATCATCCAGACAGCGCGCAACATGCGAACCCACAACAACTCCATCGGCAAGATCAACGCGCAGACTCTGCCTGTCATCATCGCTTGGCTGCACGAGCACGCTGTTCCCTACGACGAGATTTATGTCGGCAAACCGTGGTGCGGACTTGATGGCTTCTACGTCGACGACCGAGCTGTGCGGCCGTCCGAGTTCGTGTCCCTCACGCCTGATGAAATCCAGGCGTTGTTTCGGACGAAGGCTTAAGACCATGGCAAGCCTACAACTCATAACCTCGGCGGCTTACGTTAACCAAGAACTCGTCGCGGAGTTCGGGCAAATTCCGCCAGCCTTCCTGCCGATGGGTACGGCTCGGCTTTACGAAATGCAGGTCGCACATCTAAAGTCCAGCGACCTGATCCATCTCACGATCCCTGCGAGCTTCCAGCCGCAGCCTCATGACATGACGCGCCTAAAGGCGCTAGGTATCCTCCTCGTGCCCGTGCCGGACGAGCTGTGCCTCGGTGAGTCAATCGTCTACGCACTCAATTACGTCGGCGCGCCGCACGGGCCGGTTACTATCCTGCACGGCGACACACTTATCGAGGACGTTCCGGCTGAGGCAGTGGATGCAATCGCCTCCCACGGAGAAGGCGATGATTACTCCTGGGCGGCCATCGACTTAGAAGATGGAGGGGTCATAGGGCTGGAGGTGATTGCCCCCGGCACCGGGCACGAAGAGGGTCGCCCGATCGCTTGTGGCTACTTCACCCTCGGCAGCACAACGTTGCTCATCCGCTCTATCACCCGGGCGCGCGGCGACTTCATCAAAGGGTTGAACTTGTATGCTCAGGAGCGAAGCCTACGGGCGGTCCCGGTCACGCGGTGGCGCGACTTTGGTCACATCCAGAGTTATTTCCGCTCCCGACGGCAGATCAACACGGCGCGGAACTTTAACACCGTGCAGATCGGCCCGCGCATTGTGCGTAAGACAAGCCGCGACGGCGAGAAGATGACTGCGGAGGCCTCCTGGTTCCGCAACCTGCCGCCGGAGATTCAGCCTTATAGTGCCCGGTTCCTAGGCGATGGACAGGACGAGAATGGCTTGTTTTACAACACTGAGTACCAGTACGCGCCGACGCTGTCGGAGCTGTTCGTGTTTTCCTCAATCGGCCGTCCCACGTGGCGCAACATCCTGCAATCCTGCCAGGAATTCCTCGACGCCTGCGCTGGCCGTTCTGGGCCTGGATCTGGCGATGCGGCGCTGGCGGAACTGGCCGTAGACAAGACCCTCGCGCGGCTGGAGCGATATGCGCGTGAGACAGGCTTCGACATCGATCGGCCTACCCGCCTCGACGGCCGCCCACTCCCGTCCCTGCTTCGCATCGTCGAGGAGACGGTGGCCCTCATCGACCTCCGTTCAGGGCGCCCTGAAACGGTGATGCACGGGGACTTCTGCTTCAGCAACATCCTCTACAACTCGCGCGCCGGCCGGATCTCGGTCATCGATCCGCGTGGTTACGTGAGGCAGGGCGTGCCGTCGCAGTTCGGCGACCTGCGCTACGACCTCGCGAAACTGTCTCACTCGATCGCCGGCTGCTACGATCACATCATCGCCGGCCGCTACAATCTTCGCCAGGACGACACCTACAGCTTCGAGATCCTGTTCGAGACCAACACGCACCACGCTTGGTTGCAGCGGGCGCTCGCCGAGTTGCGGGTTGGCTCAGTAGTCTCCAGCAGCAGCGAGGTTCGTGCGCTGACCACGGGCCTATTCCTGTCCATGCTGCCGCTGCACGCCGACCGGCCCGAACGGCAGCGAGCCTTCATCGCCAGCAGTCTGCGCCTTTATTCCGAACTCGATAAGGCCGCACTATGATCGTCATCCCGATGGCCGGGCTCTCCAGCCGCTTCACGGCGGCGGGTTACGACCGGCCGAAGTACATGCTTTCGCTGCATGGAAGCACAGTCTTCGCGCATGCCGTCGGCAGCTTCTCGGCGCTGTTTTCCACGACGCCATTCCTGTTCATCGGGCGCCCGATCATGGGCACCGAGTCTTTCCTACGAGCGGAATGCGCCACCCTAGGGATCGCTGATGCGCGCATTGTGATGCTGGACCACGAAACCTCGGGGCAGGCTGAAAGCGTGGAATTGGGCTTTCTCCGCGCCGGGGCCGCGTGCGACGAGCCGATGACGATCTTCAACATCGACACCTTCCGCAAAGATTTCGCGTTCCCCGACGCCCTTTGGTACGAGCGTTCCGCTGGATACCTTGAAGTCTTCCGCGGCACGGGTGCCAATTGGTCTTATGTCGGTCCGGAAGCAGGGGCGGACGAACCGTTGGTCGCTAGGACGACTGAGAAGGACCCGATCTCAGATCTATGCTGCAATGGATTGTACCACTTCGCCGCAGCAAAGGACTTCCTGTGGGCGCTAAGCCGCGAGCGCGAGGCACCGTCGGCTCCGGAACTCTACGTCGCGCCGCTGTACAATCGCCTGATTGCCATCGGAAAAAGGATCCACTACCGGCTGGTGTCCACCGACCGGATCACGTTCTGCGGGGTCCCATCAGAGTACGAAGCTCTGCTGCAGACGGAGCGTCCGCGGGGCGCAGACAACAGATTTCCCTGAGCTTCGGATAATTGGCGTTGCGACAGGAACGCCAACGAGACGACCGTCCGATGGGGCGAGCAATTGTCTTGTGCCGGCTAAACAAGCCAGTCCTGCCTACCTGCGGCGCACCTCGTGTCTCGAGCCACCATGTCAATTCATCCCTCGCCCTAGTTGTCTTACGTAGACCACCTTCTCCGCGCGGCCGCCATCACCACGACAGACGAAGGCACCGATGAAATGCAAAGTAGTTCAATCGAACCCGATATAAATTGGGACGAAGATGGAACGATAAGCATCGTCATACAAGGCCCGATATTTGCGTCCAACCTCATTGAAGCCGCTGTACATAGCCAACACTGGCGAGACTTATTTACAAAATCAGAAATCATATTTTCTATATCCATAACAGATTGTTTAGTTCGAGTCGAACCAGAAATAAAATCGCATTCGTTTCGACTTTCTGACGAATTTAGGGATAATACTCAACTACAGATAGCATTTAAAACCCTGGATGCATGTTGCAATGAGATCTCCCTGTCTGAGGGCGCATTGCCTTTGCCGCCGATCAAATCATTTTTGAAGCGCCCAAATAACGTCAACCTTCAAATTAGTGCAGCCAGGAATGGTCTCGCGCGGGCAAACAGTAAATTTGTCCTTCGGATCAGAAGCGATGTCGTTTTTTCAAGCCGTCAGTTCCTCGATCAATTTATCCAGGGCATGTCACTGCCACGAGGCCGTGCGGCGGTTCTGCAGCAACGAGTTCTCATATCCTGGTTGTATACCCTCAATCCTTATACGCACGAGCGATTACCCTTGCATTTCAGCGATTGGTTTCATTTTGGGTTGAGAGAGGATGTGCAAGCGCTCTGGGATGTGCCGGCTATGACCTTCGCCGACAGCGTTTATTACAAGACTCACGACGTGCCCCCTCACTCAAATTATGAAGAGCGAACCATCGTTCCAAGGCTGGCCGTCGAACAGCACGTTATGTACAATGTTTTTACAAAACATTTTGCTGATCTTCGTCTCAACTATCACAATGATGACACTTCGATAGTACTATCGAATGAGATATTAATCGATAATTTCAATGTTTGCGATATTATTTCTGCTGGATTGATTTTTGAGAAATACGACGAAGCACTCCGCCAGGATCTCAATAACATTATCTGCGTCAACCGCGTTGACTGGATCGCAATGGCGTCCTCAAAATCCGAGCCTCGCGACAAGATACTCCAAGATAATCTACTAATATACCAAAACGGGCACAATGTTAGGTTTCCCTTGCAGCTGACGACCAATCAATTGTCGACCAAGACTGGCATAAAGGGAGTCGGATACATAGCAACAAGGCGGGAAGATGGCTTAGCTATTTTCGGTCCCCATATCAAGTTACCGCCTGGTCAGTATAAAGCTGTCATCCATGTATCCCTCGCCAAAGGAATTGGCTGGTTGGAATTCAAAGCCACACTGGACGATGGGAGAACTGTGCTGTCTAATACTTATATTGACCAACCTTCAATGACGGATTCACAAATCGAGATCGCTTTCGATATCCTGGGCAAGGCCGGGGAGAGATTCGAAATACTTTGTGAAACTCGCGCGATAGATGAGTTGGTGATCACCGGCGTAACGATCCAAGAACGCAGCATTGATGCCGAGATCCGCCCATGCCGCTCGTTCCGGGGTGGAGGTGGGGGGTTGAATACGCGCATTGATCAATCCGTTACTGGTCTTCTGCAAACGGGAGCAAAAATGGGCGTCTTGTGTTTTGGTCCTTACATCGCGTTGGAGCGAGGAGACTATCGCGTCACCTGGAAATTGTACTATAATCGAACTTTCGGCTGTTCAAGATTCGACATTACCTGTAATGGAAGTAAGAAAATAATTCGATCGAACAAAAAATTTTTTATGAGCAAAGTGGCTACCGAGGTCACCTCAAGGTTTACATTAAAATCGACGACTGAGAACGTAGAGTTTCGTGTCATGGTAGATCAATACGCTGATTTTGGAATCGACCAGGTATTGTTGGAAAAGCAGTAATTCCTAGAAAACTAGATGTGTAAGTTTTCTAAATTTGTGACTGTCGCCGATCGGCCCCCACGAGGTGAACCAATAGTGAAGTTATTTCTCAGTAAGCCGTGCGGCTACAGGTAGCTTGGCCGGCGGAGCTGGTCGGTGAACTGGCCTGCCCCCATTCGGTAGCCCAGTTTCGAAGTTAGTGCATCGTCGATCGCGTGACGATGGCGGGTTGTGCGAGCGGCGCTGAGCTGCTCGGTTCCGTTGGCCAAATGACGACCTCCGGCGCAGGCGGGTGGTAGCCGAGCGACGAGTGCGGCCGGATGCTATTGTAGTGCCGCCGCCATTGTTCGATCACGACGCTGGCCTCCTCGAGGGTGTAGAACACCTCGCCGTTGAGGAATTTATCACGCAGCTTCGCGTTGAAGCTCTCGCAATATCCGTGCTCGCACGGACTGCCCGGTTCGATGTAGGCGGTCGTCGATCCAACCGCCGCGATCCAGTCCTGTACAGCCTTGGCAATGAACTCCGGCCCGTTGTCCGAACCGACATGACCGGGCACCCCGCGCAAACTGAACAGATTCGAAAGCACATCAATCACGCCCAGCGCCTTCAGCTTACGGGTGACCCGGGTGGCCGGGCACTCGCGTGTGAACTCGCTGCGCGGTCCTTCGGTTCATCGATGACGTTCTACATCCGGTATTTGCGCCCATTGTGCGTGCGGTGCTCGACGAAGTCGTAGGACCAGACGTGGTCAGGCCGCTCGGGCCGCAAGCGAAGGCAGGAGGCGTCGTTCAGCCAAAGGCGTGCCCGCTTTGGTTGGCGAGCCGGGACCTTCAGCCCTTCACGGCGCCAGATGCGTTCGACGCGCTTCACGTTCACCGTCCAGCCGTCACGCCGGAGCAAGGCCGTAATTCGACAGTAGCCGTAGCGCCCGTACTGGAGAGCCAAAGCAACGATGGCAGCCGTTAGAGCGGCCTCGTCCTCGACTAGGACGGCGACCTTGCGTTGCGTCGAACGACGCTGCCCCAGGACGCGGCAGGCGAAACGTTCGGACACACCGTGCTCGGCAACTACGTAAGCGACACAAGCCCGGCGGCGAGCCGAGCTCAGATGGGGTATTCGGGGTGCGTCGCGCTGTGGAAGCGGCATGATGGTGCTTCGATCCAACCTTGGAGCCCTGCCATGGACCAGCAGCACCACGTCGGCCTCGATGTTTCCGTGAAGGAGACCGCGATCTGCATCGTCGATCCCCACGGCAAGGTCGTGCACCGCGCCACCGTCGAGAGCCATCCCGAAGTTATCAGCCGGCATCTCATCGACCTCGGGCACAGCTACGGGCGGGTCGGCCTGGAGGCGGGGCCGCTCTCGCCTTGGCTCTACGCCGGCCTGGTCGAGGCCGGGCTCCCGGCGATCTGCGTCGAGACCCGTCACATGCATGCCGCCCTCTCGGCGCGCATCAACAAGACCGACCGCAACGACGCCATGGGCATCGCCCAGATGATGCGGGTCGGCCTGTAAAAGCCGGTCCACGTCAAGACGCCGGCCAGCCAGCAACGGCGCCTGCTCCTGACCTCGCGCAAGCTCCTGCAGCGCAAAGCCTACGACATCGAGAGCGACCTGCGCGGCCAGTTGCGCAACTTCGGCCTCAAGGTCGGCGTCGTGGGGGCTGCCGGGTTCGAGCAGCGCGTGCGCGACCTCGTGCTCGATCTGCCGTTCGTCGCGGCCGTGGTCCTGCCGCTGCTGGAGGCACGCTCCGCGCTGCGGACCCAGCTCGCCAAGCTGCACAAGATGCTGTTGGATCAGGTCCGTACCGATCCGATCTGCCGGCGGCTGATGACCGCGCCCGGCGTCGGGCCGATCGTGGCGTTGACCTACCGCACCTGCGTCGACAATCCGGCTCGTTTCGGACGCTCGCAATGCGTCGGAGCGCATTACGGCCTGACGCCGCGGCTCTACCAGTAAGGCGAGACGATGAGGATCGGACGGATCTCGAAGTGCGGGGACACGATGATGCGTGCCGCGCTGTATGAAGCCGCACTCGTCCTGCTGACCAGCCCGCGCGGCCGGTGGTCCTCGCTGAAGGTCTGGGGACTGGCGGTGGCCAAGCGCCGGGGCATGCAGAAGGCGCTCGTGGCCGTCGCCCGCAAGCTGGCAATCGTGCTGCACCGCATGTGGCGCGACGAGACGGACTTTCGCTGGTCGGCCGCGACCGTCACGGCGGCCTGAGGCCCGCACACCAGCATAACGCAACACCGAGCTCCTCCGGCGTGGAGGAGGTCCCTGTGGGGACGACGGGAGCGGGTGAGACCGAGGAAACTCGAGCGTCGGATCTGCCGAGCGCGCGGCTTAGATGGCTCCGCCCACTCCCTCTGATCCCATCATGAGGCGGCCCACGCCGACCTCGGAGAGAAGCAAGAACTCCACAGGACCGTTCACGCGCCGAACCAGGATGCGCACGAAAGAGAGTTGACCGATGAACCCCGAACAGAGAAGAAGTTTCCCGAGGCTGCCTCCTTCAGGATAAGCTTCTCCAGGGTCAGATCCGAGATCGCCCAACGAAGACGCTGATTCTCCGTCTCCAGAGACTTCAGCCGCTTGACCTGGTCACCCTTCAGACCGCCGTACTCGGAACGCCAGCGGTAGTACGTGACCTAGGTCACCTCGATGGACCGGATTGCTTCAGCAACTTTGCGGCCCTGCGAGACCAATACATCAACCTGGCGCAACTTGGCGACGATCTCTTCAGCCGTATGCTTCTTCCGTCCCATGAAACATCCTCCAAATGGCTCGAAGCCATACCTCAGGGAGGATCACTTTTCAGGAGGCAGGCCACTGCGGCTTCTAGCGGGAGTGCCTTGTCGATGTTCGAGGAGTCGCCCGCACCGTCCAGGCCCTTGCGAAGGCGCGGAAGCGGGTCGATTTCTTCGATCGCTTCAAAGCGAACAGTACGTCGAACTGCCCGGCCTTCAAGGCCTCCAGCATAGTGGACGCGGTCCGCAGCGGCCTCCGGGCAGCGGCAAGCGCTCACACCGCGGCGGGGCGCACGCTCGCCAACACCGAGGTCGGGTTCAACGAGCAGCGCACCACCGCCGAGGCGATGGTCCAGATATGCATAGTCCACCTCCTGCGTCACAGCCTCGACACGTCTCCTACAAGCTCCGCAAGGCCGTGGTGCCTGCGCTCAAAGACATCTTCGCCCGCTCGACCCCGCCACCTGCGAAGCAGCCTCGACGGCTTTCGAGTCAGGCAAATGGAGCCGGAAATACCCAGCCATCGCCCAGAACTGGCGAAGAGCCTGGAGCAAAGTGATCCCGTTCTTATTTTTCCGGGCGAGGTCCGGCGGATCCTGTACACCACGAACGCCATCGAGGCCCTGAACGCCACGCTGCGCCGGTCCGCGCGCCCGGGGTCAGTTCCCGACCAACGAAGCCGTGCTGAAGCTGCTCTACTCGGTCTTGAACCGATTCGACAACGAGTACAAGTTGGGCCCGCGTGAGTGGGTCATGGCCAAGTCGCGGTTCGCCGTCATCTTCGGCGAGGGCTTCACCCGAGCCACGGCGAATTGATGATTAACCGGCCGCCCCCATACAAGATTCTCGATAATCCCAGGCCCCAGTGGTGATCGAGCAATGGCGGATGTGCGATACCACCCACAGACCGCAATCGTCGCTCGGCTACCAGCCAGGGGTGCCAAAGGTCGTCATCTGGCCAACCGAACCAAGCCGATCAATGCCGTCCGCTCGCTCTGCCATCGTCACACGACAGACTATGCGCTAACGTTGTACCTGGGCCACCGGATGGGGGCAGGCCACCGTCAGGGTGGTTGCGCCGTATCCACCGCGTTGGGTCTGTTTGGATCGCTCAAGCGTGAAAGCCGTTTCATGTCCCGTATTCCCGTAACCGCTTTCACCACCTGTATGGTCAAAACCCTCTCCGTCCCAGCTAAGGCAGCTAAGATGAAGGTTCAAGTGCCCGACCGGTCCAATAACTTGATGTACCGAGCGCTGTCCGGCTCAATTAGTTATCTGCGTTGATCAATTCTGGTCATGCCCGCTCGGTGCTGCGACTCTACGCGACGACTAAACCCACCAGCGACCCCACCGGTGGACTAATGCCCGCCGGTGCGGTCGGGCGGCTCGTGCAACATTGCCGCTTCGGGCATCATACTAAACCCGGACTTCTTTTATGACCAGAGGAGTTCCAGGGAGCGAGTCACGGCTAACACGTCCTCAACAAGCTTAGGAACGATTATTTTGAACGCCTCATCATTCGATTACTCTAACGCTCTTACGATCGTTACGCCCAGCTTCGAGAAGCATTTTCTACAGTTTGGGCTCATGGTGGCGAGCCTCAACGAGCATTGCTGCGACCTCGACCGAGTTGAACTACTGCTGGTAGTCGAAGCGGTTAATGAGCCAATGTTCGCCGAGTTGCTCGCGCGTTATCCAATGGTGCGTTCGCGGATTCTGGTGACCGACGACATTCTTGCGGGTTTTGGTATCACCGAAAAGCCTTCTGCCTTTCTGCACCGGATCGGCAAGTTCACATTTCAAACACTGAAAAAGCTTGGCGCCTTAAGTAGCGTTCAGACCGCATGGTCGTTGGTATTGGATAGCGAGAGCCTGTTTCATAAACCATTTCTAATGATGGATCTTTTGGAAAACTACCGCACCCAGCGGTATGTCTTTTACACAAACACCGGCCCACGCGGACTATTGTGGGAGCGATCCACCGGCCATCAGGTGACGCGCAACGCGGCGGCAGCTCTCGGCATCGCTCCGCCTAATCGCTGGTACATGGAATATTTTCACTGGTTCTATGAAACGACCAAAGTTATTGACATGGTTCAAAACCGTTTGGGCCGCGCTTTTTTTGAGCGAATCGGGCATCTCAACCAAAGCCAAATTGATTATTTTGAGAACATTCTTTATTACCTGTATCTTCAACAAAGTCACGCGTCCGAGTATAATTTCATCGACTTCAAAATCGTAATAGACCAGTTTCTGCCTTCAGAAGTCGCAGCCCGGTTTCGACTCGACGAACTGCCCTTCTCTCTATTCGGCAACGAATATCTTCTAAACATTCTGACACCGCGCGATATTAGTACATTACTGCCGCTCTTCAATTATTATAAATTGCCATTCATACGACTTGAGCCTCCCTTTTTCAGTACGCGCTATTTGCCTGAGCTGAAGGCGCTGCCAAGTTTTGTTGCCACAATTTCGTCACACCACGCTGCATGGCTAAAGAAAAAAATCGCGGTTTGTATAAGTGGTGAATTTCGGCACATAATTCACCGCACGCCTGAACAGCAGGTGCGTCATCTTCTCGGCTTTCTTTCAGGTGTAGATTGCGATATCTACCTGCACGGCTGGCATAATACCAGCGAGGCACTAATAATTGATGAATTAAAGCCACGCGCTTACCGTTTCGAGAATCGGCGTAGCTTCGTCGCGATGGAACGGCGGATTGCGATCACTGAGCCAAATATTAAGCCCGGTCGCGACGCTGGCAGCCTCGCCATGTTTTACGGCATGGAGCAGGCGCATGAACTAATGATGGAAAATGCCGGCGAGTACGATTATGTGCTACGCATTCGGCCCGATCTTTACAGCGAACTGTCGCTTAAAGAGATGCTAGTGCGAATTAGCGACGAGGGCGATCTTCTTGCGGGCACAGTCTACGTTCCGCGCCAATTCCACTCCAAAGGCATTAACGACCAGATCGCGCTCGGGCCACTGCGCGAGATGGGGATCTATGCGACCACATTCAGCGCGCTTAATCATAATATTGAACAAGTGTTCTTCAACCCAGAAGCCGTGCTGCTACGTCGCCTTCTAGAAAACAATGTGGGGTTGGCTTTAGTCGACATGCCCTTTTCATTGATGAGAGAAGTCCCGTTCAAAATTGGAACTATTGCTGATCACTTGCATCGCCAGCATCATGTCTGGTGGTCAAGGACGGAAAACCTGCCACTCTATCAAGATCTTTCCGCTTTCTTTGCGGATAAGCTTGCGGCGATGGAGGCGATGATGATCGGATCGATACCTGACCTCATTTATATCCGTGCTCCGCAACGGCATGGTAGCCGCTCGGCCGTGATTCGCGCCAGGAATTTCGATAATGATCCCTCGCGTGTAGCCAGCGCGCTTGTCCCCTCAAGCTGGGGAGTGTGGAACTTTCGCCCTTTTCAGCTAGCAAACGGGCAGATCGAACTGCTTTCAGAAGCTGTCGATCGTCTACTGTTTATTTTTCCAAGAGGTGCTAATTTTGTAGTTGCTGAATGGAGGATGGAAGGCGGGCGCTTATCTGTAAACCGCCTTGTTGTGCCTCCTGCGGACATCTCCGCTAAAGCACGCTTATTTGGTATTCGAATTAAGCTGGCATTTTGGTTAGAAAACCGCCGCCGTCGACCAAGTATGTGGCGTCGCGTTTTCCGGCGCTAAGTGCTCTGCTGCCTATAGTAAGTTTTGATGTTGGATAATATGACATTTTTGTTTGTCTTGATAATGTACGATCCTCAGACGCTACTGGTCTGAGCTTGAGTTCTGACGTCGTCCCGACTTGTTACTACTCAGACTTAGAGTCTTTGAAGTACATGACTGGTGTTTAAGTGAATGGCAACGTGACCCTGGGCATGCCCCGGGCCACGTCGGCCATCAACTTGAGCGGGAGTGCTTCCCGTCAAGCTGGAGTGGGGCCCGACGGTGCCGTAGTCGTGGCACTGAGGGACCATCACGTCTCTGCACAGCATCAGTAGTGTGACGCTGTACGAGTTGGAGGCCAAGTACAGTGGTATGGATGCATCGCTGGAGCGCGAGCTGAAGCCGGCGGAAGAGAAGAAAAGCTGGCTGTCGCCGGCATGCATGACAATGCTGCATTAGAGCAGCATCTGATTGGGTTGCATCATAAGCGTCGTATTCCGCGGCAGCGATGTATTTTCGGCATTCCCTGATTATAAGGCGTTGAAGGCGTTTCTGATGACGTCCCAAAGGTCTGCAACGAAGCGCTTTGCAGCCAATCAGAGCACAGTCTTCAGCTTGGCGAAGGCCCTCTCGATCGGGTTGATATCAGGGGCTGTAGAGCAGCAGGTATAGCAGCGGGGTACCGGCGGCCTCCATGGCCTCGCGCACGTCTTTGCTTTTGCGGGTCGAGAAGTTGTCGAGGATGACGGTGTCGCCCTGCCTCAGTGCAGGGTCCAGCGTTTTGACGACGTAGGCACGGAAGCAGTTGCCATTCGTGGCCCCGTCGAAAAGCGCGGTCGCGATCAGACCGCAGGTGCGCTGGGCGGCCTTGACAGTGGTTGTCGTCCAATGTCGAAACGGCGCCGCGAACCCGAAAGGCTCGCCGCGCGGGGCGCGTCCGTAGCGCCGGACCATGCTGGTGTTGGCCGCGGTTTCGTCAAGGAACACGAGGGCGTCTGGGTCGAGGTCAAGTTGCCCCTCGAACCACCCTATGCGGGCGGCTTTCCCGTCCTCCCAATCCTGCTCGGTCGCGTGCCCAGTGTTTTTTTCGCGTGATGCCATGACGTCTGAAGAAGCGTGACAAGCTGCTCACTCTAACCCGCAGACGGTCGAACGGGCGGTACCTCGTGCTGGCGGCAACGACCAATGCGGTGGAAGCGTCTGACGATAGCGCGACCGTGGACTGCTTTAGATGACCCGTCGCATCCATATCAGATGCTACGCGTTAGCGTATCGTCCGCCGGACTGCGCGGCGGCCGCCCGTGAAACGAGGTGACGAAGATGCCGAGGGTGTCTCAGGAGCAGGCGCGGCTGAACCGGCAGCGCGTCGTCGAGGTGGCGTCGGCGCTGTTCCGCCAGCGCGGCCTTCACGGCGTCGGGGTCGCCGACATCATGGGGGCGGCCGGCCTGACGCATGGCGGGTTCTATGGCCAATTCGCCAACAAGGACGCCCTGGCCGCCGAAGCCTTCGAGTGCGCGATCAAGGAGGAATACCGCGGCAACCTCGACAGCCTAGTCGGGAACTACCTGTCGCTCGGGCACGTCCAGGCGCCCGAGAAGGGGTGCCCGCTCGCGACCCTGGCCAACGACGTCGCGCGGGAGCCCTCGGGTAGCCCGGTGCGTGCGCGGTTCACCCACGGGGTCGAACGCCTCGCCGCCATCCTTGCCGACCTGACGCCGAAGGCCTCGCGCGAGCGCCGCCGGCAGCGTTCGCTGGCGACGCTGTCGACCCTCGTCGGCGCCGTCGTCTTGGCTCGGGCCGTGGACGACGAGGCGCTTGCGAACGACCTGATCGACGCCGCGCGCGCTTCGGTCGCCGGCTGAAACCTGCTGATCAGGACGTCTTCGACGCGTCGCGATACAAATCGGCGTGGCGATCCCGCAGGGCGTTCTTCTGGACCTTGCCCATGGCGTTGCGCGGCAGGTCGTCGGCGAAGAGAACCCGCTTCGGGCATTTGAACCGGGCGAGGCGGCCTTCGAGATGGGCGAGCACCGCCGCCTCGTCCGGAGCGTCCTTCGAACCCACCACGATGGCAGTGACGCCCTCGCCGAAATCGGCGTGCGGCAGGCCGATCACCGCCGATTCGACGACGCCCGGCATCGCGTCGATCTCGGCCTCGACCTCCTTCGGGTAGACGTTGAAGCCGCCGGTGATGATCAGGTCCTTGCCGCGCCCGACGATGTGGACGTAGCCGCGGGCGTCGACCTTGCCGAGATCGCCGGTGACGAAGAAGCCGTCGACCTTGAACTCGGCCGCGGTCTTCTCGGGCATGCGCCAGTAGCCCTTGAACACGTTCGGGCCCTTCACCTCGATCATCCCGACCTGCTCGGAGCCGAGCGGCGCGCCGGTGTCCGGGTCGACGACGCGCAGGGCCACGCCGGGCAGCGGGAACCCGACGGTGCCGGCGATGCGCTCGCCCTCATAGGGGTTCGAGGTGCTCATGTTGGTCTCGGTCATGCCGTAGCGCTCGAGGATGGCGTGACCGGTGCGGGCCCGCCACGCGGCATGGGTCTCGGCCAGCAACGGGGCCGAGCCGGAGGTGAACAGCCGCATGTGCGCGGTCGCCGCCTGCGTCAGCCCCGGATCCTTGAGCAGGCGGGTGTAGAAGGTCGGGACGCCCATCATGCTGGTCGCCCGCGGCATCAGCTTGAGGATCAGCCCGGCGTCGAGGCGCGGCAGGAACAGCATGCTGCCCCCCGACGCCAGCACCGTGTTGATCGCGACGAACAGGCCATGGGTGTGGAACACCGGCAGGGCGTGGATCAGCACGTCGTCGGCGGTGAAGCGCCAGGCCTCGACCAGCGTGCGCGCGTTCGAGGCGAGGTTGTCGTGGCTGAGCATGGCGCCCTTCGAGCGCCCGGTGGTGCCGGAGGTGTAGAGGATCGCGGCGAGATCCTCCGGATCCCGCGGCACGTCGGAGCACTCCGAGCCCTGCGCGTCCGCGGCCTCGGCGGCGCTGCCCCGGCCGGCGGCATCGAGGGTGAGCACGCGGGTGGTCCCGGCGTCCCCGGCGACCGGCACCAGCGCCTCGCGCTTGGCCGGGTCGCAGACGAACAGGGCGGGCTCGGCGTCGCCGAGGAAGTAGGCGACCTCCGGGGCGGTGTAGGCGGTGTTGAGCGGCAGGAACCCCGCGCCGGCGCGCACTGCGCCGAGATAGAGGAACACCACCTCGGCGCTCTTCTCCACCTGCACCGCGACCCGGTCGCCGGGGCGGACGCCCGCGGACACCAGCGCGTTCGCGTAGGCCCCGCTGCGCGCGAGCATGTCGGCGTAGCTGTAGCGGCGCCCGTCGGGCGTCTCGATGAAGGTGCTGGCCGCCGGATCCGCCGGCAGGGCCCCGCGGATCAACGCGAAGAGATGATTCGTCATGACACAACGCTCAGCGAAACGGATGATCGGCGGCGGTCCACCCGCCTCAGGCCTCGGCGAGCGCGACGGAACGCGGCGGAGGCAGGTTGGCGCGCAACTCGCGTGAGACCGCGCCGGACGCCGAGACCGTGCCGAGGTTGGCATAGGTCTCGTGGTTCTTCTCGATCGCCGACAGGTCGTAGAGGTAGTTGACCATCAGGCCATGGGATTGCCGCAACCCCTTGCTGGAGACGTCGCCGAGGAAGTTGATCCGCTCGAGGCGCGCGCCGTTGCCGAGATGGAAGCGCGCCACCGGGTCGAGCGGGCGGCCCCGCTCGTTCTTCGCGCGGAGGAAGTAGGCGGCCGCCGCCGGCAGCAGCGCCTTGCGCACGGCATCGGACTTCGCCTTGTCGGTCGCCCAATCCGGCTCGTCGAGCAGGCGAAGCGCCTCGACGTCGTCGCGGGTCAGGCCCTGCGGCGCTTCCGCCCGGCGCTCGCGATCGAGCCAGCGCGCGAAACCCGGAACCGGCGAGAGCGTGACGAAGGTCTTCAGGGTCGGGATCTCGCGGGCGAGGTCCTCGACCACCTGCTTGATCAGGAAGTTGCCGAAGGTGACGCCGGCCAGGCCCTTCTGGCAGTTCGAGATCGAGTAGAAGATCGCGGTCGTGGCGGATTTCAGCGGGAGCGGATCGCGCGCCTGCGACAGGATCGGCGCGATCGCCGGCGCGATCGCGCTGGTCAACGCGACCTCGACGAAGATCAGCGGCTCGTCGACGAGTGCCGGGTGGAAGAACGCGAAGCAGCGCCGGTCCGCCGGCTCGATCCGGCGGCGAAGGTCGTCCCAGCCGGCGATCTCGTGGACTGCCTCGTAGCGGATGATTTTCTCGAGGATGTGAGCCGGCGTCGTCCAGTCGATGTGGCGCAGCACCAGGAAGCCGCGGTTGAACCACGAGGCGAACAGGTGCTCGAAGTCCGAATCGAGGCTGTCGGCGGCGTCGATCAGGTTGGGCTCGCCCTCGTCGCGCAGGATGCGGCGCAGGTCGAACAGGTCCTCGCGCATCCGGACCAGGCTCAGCGTGCCGTCGCGGGCAAGGTTGAGGCGGCGGATCAGTTCCTGGGAGCGCGGCTCAGCCGCCTCGTGCAGGTGCCCGAGGCGTGCCCGCGTCGGGTCCGAGCGATAGGCCTGGATCGCGGCGTCGACCGCGTCGTGGTCGGCATCGAACTCGACGGCGATCAGGCGCAGGAAGGCGTGGCGCTCGTCGGTGCCGAGCGTCGCGTAGCGGTCGAGGATCAGCCGCGCGAGGGCGACGCCCGATGCCTCGCCGCGGCGCGAGATCAGGTCGTCGCAGAGCTTGACCAGCTCGGCGGCGTTGGCCCGTGCGGCGAGATCGCCGCGGCCGAAGCTGATGAGGTCGCGACCGCGGTCGCTGATGGTCTGAAGGAGATCGCCGAAGAAAGAGATCGCCGCCATGGATCGCCGTCCGCGTCTCGCCTCGAAACCGGCCGCCGCGGAGGCTCCGGTCGTCCCGCACGGCGATGCCGGCGGCCCCACCGTTTACGGTGTGACCGCGCGCAGGGCCAGACCCTCCGTGAGGCCGCGAAGGCCGAAGCGGAACTCCGGGACGTCGTGGCCGGCTCCGCCGTGAAGGGCGCTCAGCGGCGCTCGTCGCCGGCCTGGGCCACGACGGCGCTGTCGGCACGCTCGCGCCAATCGCCCAGGCCGTATTGCCGGGCGAACTTCAGCTCGGCCGCCCGCCGCGCGCGATCGGGGTCGCGGGCACGCTGGATCTCGACGGATCCGATGGTGAACGGAAGGCCGAAGATCTGCTTCTCGAAATCCACCCGATAATTCGGCATGCAACCCTCTCTCGTCGTGTCGGTCACGCTCCGCCGCACGAATCGGTGCCACCAATCCTATGAACGGCATCAGAACCTGAATCGCCGCGATCGCCAAATCGATTGCCAGCAATCGACCCGCGCGTGGAACATCGTCCGTGGACGAAACATATGCAGGCGCAGCGGAATCGAAACCGGGTGCGCCACTCCTACGCGGCCGTGCCCTGCGCGCTCCGCCGTTGTCACCCGCCCGGTCGGCGCCTAGGCCGACCGCGATCCCTCGCAACCAGAGATACGAGTCTCATGCTCACAGAGCCGAACCGCTCGCGCGCCACGGAGCCCCGCTCGTGAGCGACATCCCCGTGCCGCATCCCGACCTGAGCACGAAGGCGCGGCTCGGGCTGACGCTGATCGCGGGCGGGGCGGTGGCCAACATCTACTACAACCAGCCGCTGCTCGGGCTGCTGGTGGCCGATTTCGGGCCGCGCGCCGCCTTGTGGGTACCGACCGGCTGCCTCGTCGGCTACGGCCTTGGCATCGTCGGGCTGGTGCCGCTGGGCGATGCCTGGCCGCGGCGCCAGCTGATCATCGCGCAGCTTCTCGCGCTGAGCGTGGTGCTCGTCGTCGCCGCGCTCAGCCCGAACCTGCCGATCCTGGCGCTCGCCAGCCTCCTGATCGGCTTCCTGTCGTCGGCGGCGCAGCAAGCGGTGCCGTTCGCGGCCGAGCTCGCGCCGGACGCCACCCGCGGCCGCATCGTCGGGCAGGTGATGACCGGCTTGCTTTCCGGCATCCTGCTCGCGCGGACCGTCAGCGGCTTCGTCGGCGCGCATCTCGGATGGCGGGCGGTGTTCTTCGCCGCCGCCGTGGTCTCGCTCGCGATGGCTGCGGTCGCGGCCGCGACCCTGCCCCGGACCGCGGCGAAGCGCCTGCGCTACCGGGCACTGATGCTGTCGATCCTGCACCTCGCCAGGACCCAGCCCGTGCTGCGCAACGCCAGCCTGTCGCAGGCGCTGCTGTTTGCCGCGTTCAACGCGTTCTGGGTCACCCTCGCCCTGCTGGTGGAGGCCGAGCCGTTCAACCTGACCGCGGCCGGCGCCGGGCTGTTCGGCGTGATCGGCGTCTGCGGCGCACTCGTCGCGCCGGTCTCGGGCCGCTTCACCGATCTGCGCGGCGCACGACCGGTGGTCGTGGGCGGAAGCCTGCTCGTCGTGGCGGCGTTCGCGGTGCTTTGGGCCGGCGGCACGTGGTCGCTCGCCGCCGTCGCCGTCGGCGTGCTGTTGATCGACATCGGCATGAACGGCGCGCTGATCGCCAACCAGACCCGCGCCTACGCCCTCGTCCCGGGCGCGCGCGGACGGATCAACACCGTGCTGTTCACGGCGATGTTCGTCTTCGGAGCGATCGGCGCCTATGCCGGATCGCAGGCCTTCCTGCTCGCCGGCTGGGGCGGGGTCTGCGCGGTCGGCATCGCCTTCGCCGTCGCCGCCCTGCTCGTCGCCGTGCTCGACCGGCGCCCGACGATCATCTGAGAATCCGCGACAGGCGGCACCAGGCGTTCCTGTCGGCGGGCAGCCCGAAGCGCAGGCGCGCCGGCGCCTCGGCGAAGCGCCGGACGTGGATTCCGGCCGCCCCGAGCCGCCGGAACAGGCCCGGCGCATCGGCAAAATCGGCCGTGCGGAACAGGACGGTTCCGCCGACCGGCGTCCCGCCCGCCCGGGCGATCATGCGGTCGAGGCGCCCCGCATCGGCGGCGCGGGCGGCTGCGGCGTCGCGGCGCCACGCGGCATCGTCGAGGGCGGCGCGGCCGATCGCGAGCGCCGGCCCGGCGACGGCCCAGGGCCCGAGCGCCCCCGCGATCCGGCGCGCGATCCCGGCTTCCGCCACGGCGAAACCGAGCCTGAGGCCGGCGAGCCCGTAGGTCTTGCCGAACGAGCGCAGGATCACGAGCCCCGGCCGCAGCCGCGGGCACAGGCTCTCGACGGCTTCGAGATCGGCGAAGGCCTCGTCCACGACGAGCAGGCCGTTGCGGGCGGAGAGGACTTCGGCGAGGGCGAGCAGCGTGGAAGCCGGCCACGTCCGCCCGTCGGGGTTGTTGGGATTGACCACGACCACGACCTGCGCGGTGCCGACCGCTTCGAGGCATGGCACCGCCGAGACGGCGTGCCCGGCCCGACGCCACGCCGCCGCGTGCTCGGCATAGGTCGGCCCGACGACGCAGACCGCGCGCGGCGAAACCAGGCGGGGGATCGTCTCGATCAGGATCTGCGTGCCCGGCGCCGGCACGATGCGGTCGGGCGCCGCCCCGTAGGCGCGGGACGCCGCCTCGCGGAGCGCGGCATGGTCCGCGGCGGAGGGCAGCCGGTGGAACAGGCTGGCGTCGATCGCCGGGCAGGGATAGGGGACCGGATTGATCCCGGTCGAGAGGTCGATCCAAGGCTCCGGCGCATCGGGAAACATCCGCCGCGCCGCATCGAGGTCGCCGCCATGGGCGATCGGCTCCGCCTCGGGCCTCCCCGGACCCCAGACGCCATGTCCACCGCGCTCGCTCATCCGCCCGATACGCTCGCCATCCTCGCCCTCGCCCTCGCGATTGAGGCGGCCTTCGGCTATCCGGACGCGCTCTACAGGGCGCTCGGCCACCCTGTCACCTGGATCGGCCGGGTGATTGCCGCCCTCGACCGCGGCCTCAACCGCGGCGGCCGCACCGCGCGGCGGCTCGGCGGGATTCTCGCGCTCGCCGTCCTCCTCGCCGGCGTCGGCGCGACCGCCCTCGGTCTCACCCTCGCGGCGGGGCTGGCCGGGCCGCTCCCGGCGATCGCGCTCATCGCCCTCCTCTGCGCCAGCCTGCCGGCCCAGCGCAGCCTGTACCAGCACGTCGCCCGGGTCGCGGAGGGGCTGCGCGGCGAGGGCCTGCCGGGCGGCCGGCGCGCGGTGTCGATGATTGTCGGGCGCGATCCCGAGAAGCTGGACGAAGCCGGGATCTGCCGCGCGGCGATCGAGAGCCTGTCGGAGAACTTCTCCGATGGCATCGTCGCGCCGGCCTTCTGGATCGGGCTCGGCGGCCTGCCGGGCGGCGCGCTCTACAAGGCGATCAACACCGCCGACAGCATGATCGGCCACCGCACCCCGCGCCACGAGGCCTTCGGCTGGGCTTCGGCCCGGCTCGACGACCTCGTGAACCTGCCCGCCTCGCGGCTCACCGCCCTGCTGATCGTCGCCGCCGCCGCGATCCATCACGGTGCCTCGCCGGGCGGCGCCTGGCGCGCGATCCGGCGCGACGCCGGCCGCCACCGCTCGCCGAATGCCGGCTGGCCCGAGGCCGCGATGGCTGGCGCGCTCGGCCTTCGGCTCGCTGGCCCGCGGGTCTATGCCGGCGTCGCGGTCGAGGATGCCTGGATGGGCGACGGCCGCGCGGCGGCGGCGGCCGACGACATCGAGCGGGCCCTGCGCCTCTATCGAACCGCCTGCGTGCTGCTGTGGGGGCTCGCCGCCGGCGCGACCGGGCTCGCCATGCTCTGATCGGCGGCGCGGCGGCCGGCATCGCGCCGCAGGGCGCCGAGCACGACGAAGACGAGGCACGAGCCGACCACGAGGCAGGCCGAGAGGAAGATCATCGGCACGAGGTCGCTGCCGCTTCGGTCGCGGATGATCGGCACGGCGTTCTGGGCGATGAAGCCGCCGAGATTGCCCACCGAGTTGATCGCCGCGATTCCGGCCGCGGCCGACGCGCCCTTGAGGAAGGTCGGCGGCAGCGACCAGAACACCGGCTGGGCCGAGAAGATGCCGGCCGCCGCCACGCACAGGCAGGCGAACTTCGGGATCGAGCCCGGCACCACCAAGCTCAGCGCCAGCGCCGACGCGGCGACGAGCCCCGGGCCGACCACGTGCCAGGTCTGCTCGCCCGTGCGCGCGGAATGCCGCGGCACCCACCACAGCGCCAGCCCGGTGACGACCCACGGGATGATGTTGATGAAGCCGTTGACGGTATTGGTGACGCCGAAGCTGCGCACCACCGTCGGCAGCCAGTAGCTCAGGCCGTAGGCGGCCAGCGGAAACGCGACGTAGACGCTGGCGAGCATCCACACGCGCCGGTCGAGGAGCGCGGCGAACGGGTTGCCGTGCTCGACCTTGCCGCCGGTCTCGCGCTCCTCCCGCAGCGTCCGGCCGAGCCAGTCGCGGCCGGCGCGATCGAGCCAGGGCGCCTTCTCCGGCCCGTCCGGCAGGACCACCAGCACGATCACGGCCAGCAGCAGCGCCGGCACGCCGGTGCTGACGAACACCCACTGCCAGCCCTTGAGCCCGAGCGCGCCGTCGAGGTCGAGCAGCGCGCCGCCGATCGCCGCGCCGACGCCGTTGGCCACCGCGCTCGCGATCATGAACCAGCCGATCATCGCCGCGCGGTGCTTCTGCGGGAACCACAGGGTCAGCACGAACAGCACGCCGGGGAAGAACCCGGCCTCGGCGACGCCGAGAAGGAAGCGCAGCCCGTAGAACATCGCCGTGTTCCGGGTGAAGCCGAGCAGCACCGTGATCAGGCCCCAGGTCGCCATGATCCGGGTGAACCACAGGCGTGCGCCGACGCGTTCCAGGATGACGTTGGCCGGGACCTCGCACAGGAAATAGCCGAGGAAGAACAGCGACGCCCCGAGCCCGAAGACGCTCTCGCTCGACCCGAGGTCGCCGACCATCTGCAACTTGGCATAGGAGATGTTCTGCCGGTCGATATAGGCGATCAGGTACATCACCCCGAGCAGGGGCATCAGCCGCCAGGTCACCGTCGCGATCGTGCGTCGGGCGAGCGCGTCGTCGGCCGCGGTCTCGGTGGGCGTCATCGGGCGTTCCTCGCGTCCCGGCGGTCGATCGCGACCGGCCGCGCTTGCGCGCGAGACTAGGCCCCGCGGCGGCGCGTGCCTATCGGCCCACGGCGATTCCCGACAGCCCGGGATGCCTGCTCGCGGACAGGACCCGCCCGGGTGTCATGCCCGATGCGCCTCATCCCCGGTGCGCCTCATCGCGCCAGGGCCAGCAGCCGGTCGCAGTCGACATGCTGCTCGAGATGCGCCGCAAGGGCATCGAGCACCCGCTCGATGCCGGCCTCGTAGGAGGCGCCGTCGGATCGTGCGCCGAGGCGGGCGAGCCATGCGGCACGCTGGCGGTCGTCGGCGAACAGGCCGTGGACGTAGGTGCCGGACACCAGGCCGTCGGCGGAGACCGCACCGTCGGCGCGTCCGTCGGCGAGGCGCAGCAGCGGCCGTTCCGCGTCGGCGCCGGTGGTGTCGCCGACATGCATCTCGTAGCCGGTGAACGGCATGCCGTCGGGCAGGCTGGTGCCGGAGACGGCTTCCAGCCGCTTCAACGGCGTCATCACCGTGTCGACGGCGAGCAGCCCGAGGCCGGGCACGGTCCGCGCCTCGCCCTCGATGCCGTCCGGATCGGACAGCGTCCGCCCGAGCATCTGGTATCCGCCGCACAGGCCGAGCACCCGGCCGCCGCGGCGTAGATGCGCATGCAGGTCCACGTCCCAGCCCTGCGCCCGGACGAATTCGAGATCGTCGATCGTGGTCTTCGAGCCCGGCAGCAGCACCAGGGCGGCATCGCCCGGGATCGCCTCGCCCGGGCGGACCAGAACCACCTCCACCGCAGGCTCGGCCCGCAGCGGATCGAGGTCGTCGAAGTTGGCGATCCGCGGAAACACCGGCACCGCGATGCGCGTCGCCGCCGGGCCGGCGGACCCGACGAGCCCGAGCACGTCCTCGGCCGGCAGGCGCGCCGCCTCGGGAAAGTGCGGGATCAGGCCGAGGCTGGCCCAGCCGGTGTGGCGCGCGATCAGGTCCATGCCGTCTGAGAACAGGCTCGGGTCGCCGCGGAAGCGGTTGACCAGGAAGCCGACGATCATCGCGGCGTCGTCGGGATCGATCACCGTCTTGGTGCCGACGAGGCTGGCGATGACCCCGCCGCGGTCGATGTCGCCGAGCAGCACCACCGGCGTATCCGTCGCGCGGGCGAACCCCATGTTGGCGATGTCGCCGGCGCGCAGGTTGACCTCGGAAGCAGAGCCCGCACCCTCGACGAGAATCAGGTCGGCCTGCGTCCTCAGGCGGTCGAAGCTGTCGAGTACCGCCTCCAGCAGGCGCGGTTTCCACGCCTGGTAGTCGCGCGCCTTCACCGTCGCGACCATGCGGCCCTGCACCACCACCTGGGCGCCGACCTCGGTCTGGGGCTTGAGCAGCACCGGGTTCATGTGGATCGACGGCGCGACGCCGGCCGCCCGCGCCTGCAGCGCCTGCGCCCGCCCGATCTCGCCGCCATCCGCGGTGACGGCGGCGTTGTTCGACATGTTCTGCGGCTTGAACGGGCGCACCCGAAGCCCGCGTCGGGTAAAGGCGCGCGCGAGCCCGGCGACGATCAGCGACTTGCCGACGTCCGAGCCGGTGCCCTGGATCATTAGGCTTCGGGTCACGGCTGAAGGGACCATTCCATCAAAACTCGATCCCCTCCTGCGCCTTCACGCCCGCCGCGAAGTGGTGCTTCACGCTGCCCATCTCGGTGACGAGGTCGGCGGCCTCGATCAGCGCGGGCTTGGCGTTGCGGCCGGTGACGACGACGTGCAGGTCCGGGCGACGGCTTTTCAGGGTCGCCACCACCGCGTCGAGATCGAGGTAGTCGTAGCGCAGCGCGATGTTGAGCTCGTCGAGGATCAGGAGACGGAGGCTCGGGTCGGCCATCAGGTCGGTCGCCCGGTTCCAGGCGTTGAGGCAGGCGGCGATGTCGCGGGCCTTGTCCTGCGTCTCCCAGGTGAAGCCTTCGCCCATCGCGTGCCACGCGACCCGGTCGCCGAAGGTCCTCAGCGCATGCGCCTCGCCGGTGTCCCACGCGCCCTTGATGAACTGCACCACGCCGACCCTGTGGCCGCGCCCCAGCATGCGCAGCGCCAGGCCTAGCGCCGCCGTGGTCTTGCCCTTGCCGGGTCCGGTGTTGACGATGAGCAGGCCCTTCTCGATCGTCTTGGCCGCGACCTCGGCGTCCTGCACCGCCTTGCGCTTCTCCATCTTCTCGCGATGGCGTTCGGCGTCGTCGATCATGGCGTTCCCTGCGGTTTGATGACGAGCGGCAGCCCGGCGACCGTCAGGACGACGCGGTCGCACTCGGCCGCGAGGCTCTGGTGGAGGCGTCCGGCCGCATCGCGGAAGCGGCGGGCGAGCGCATTGTCGGGCACGATCCCGAGGCCGACCTCGTTCGACACGAGGACGAGCGGCCCGCGCGCTTCCCGGCAGGCACTGCGGAGCGCCGCCATCTCGGCGTCGAGGTCGGCATCGGCAAGCAGCAGGTTCGTCAGCCACAAGGTCAGGCAATCAACCAGCACCGGCCCCGGCGCCTCGGCGATCGCGGCGGCCAAAGCGTTCGGCACGTCCCGAGTGATCCAGTCGCCGGAGCGCCGCGCTCTGTGGAGGGCGATGCGCGCGCGCATCTCGTCGTCCCAGGCCTGTGCCGTGGCGAGGTAGAGCCACGGGCCCGGCACCGCCTCGATCAACCTCTCGGCGTAGGCGCTCTTGCCCGAGCGCGCACCGCCGAGCACGAGGGTCGTCCGAGGCGCGGCCTGCTGCATGGCTGGAACCCATGCCCCAACCCCTGTGCGCCCGTCAAAGCCTCCGTTGTGCGGGGAGACCGGACAGGCTATGGCTGGACGCGACGGTGCCCCGGAGACGGGGTGAAAAGGGAATGCGGTGAGGGGAAACCCGATGCCGCGGCTGCCCCCGCAACTGTAAGCGGCCAGGGTCCCCACGGCGATCCGGGCTTCGTTGAACCGACCTGTCCAAGATGGGACTGCGTTGCGGATCGAAGCCCGGATCGCCGTGGGAGCCCTCAGCTCCTGCCCTCGGCCACCGATGTTTCGGGAAGGCGGCAGGCGCTGCGATCCGCGAGCCAGGAGACCTGCCGTCCCCCGCGCTTTCTCGAACGCCGCCGGCGGGGCGGCCGGAGATGTTGTCGACATGACCACCCAGACCCTCACCCAGACCGGCACCCGCGCGAACGAGGGCTTCGTCGCCATCGTCGCCGCCGCCATGCTCGGCCTCGGGCTCGTGTTCCTCGCCGGCTTCTCGCCGGCCTCGGCGCTGCACAACGCGGCGCACGACTTCCGGCACACGCAGAACTTCCCCTGCCATTGACCGCCTGAACCCAGGCGTTCCCATGCTCATCCGGCTCCTGTCGGCGGCGCTCGCCGCCGGCTTCCTCGCGGCCGTCCTCGTGACGGGGCTCGAGCTCGCGCTCACCTCGCCGCTGATCATCGCCGCCGAGCGCTACGAGACCCAGGCCGCTCCCGGCGCCGCCGCCTCGGCGGCCCCGCTGGCCGGGCGCCTGCCGATCGTGCTCGCCCATGCCGGGCACGACCACGACACCAAGGCCGAGCCGGAATGGCAGCCGGCCGCCGGCCTGCCGCGCATGCTGTTCACCGGGCTCGCGACCCTCGTCGGCGGGATCGGCTACGCCCTGCTCCTCGGCGCGGTGATGCTGGCCACCGGCCGCGAGCCGTCGCCCGAGCGCGGGCTCGCCTTCGCGGTCGCCGGCTTCCTCGCCGTGGCGCTCGCGCCGGCTCTGGGCCTGCCGCCCGAGCTGCCCGGCAGCGAGGCGGCCCCGCTGGCCGCCCGCCAGGTCTGGTGGGTGATGACGGCGTCGGCCACCGCGATGGGGATCTATCTCATCGCGATCCGCCGGGTGCCGATCACCATCCTCGGCGGAATCGTGCTCATCGTCGCGCCGCATCTGGCCGGTGCGCCGGAGGTGGCGGCGACGCCGTCCGAGCTTCCCGCCGGCCTCGCCGCGCAGTTCGCCGCGCGCTCGCTCGCCATCGCCTTCGTGTTCTGGGCGGTGATCGGCTTGGCCTTCGGGCGCGCCTGGCAGACCTTCGGCCCGAAGGCCGCGGCAGGCGCCCGTGGCTGACACGATCCTCTACGTCTGCACCACCTGCCGGATGGAGAGCGATGCGCCGGACGGCCCGCGCGCGGGCGCCCGCCTCTTCGACGCGTTGCGTGCGCTTCCCGCCCCCGACGGCGTGACGATCGAAGCGGTCGAGTGCCTGTCGGTCTGCAAGCGGCCCTGCACCGTCGCCGTGGCGGCGGAGGATCGCTGGACCTACGTCTACGGCGACCTCGACCCGGCGGATTCCGCACGCATCATTCTCGACGGCGTCGGCCTCTACGCCGGCACGCCCGACGGGATCGTGCCGTGGAAGCAGAGGCCGCAGGAATTCCGCAAGGGCGTCGTCGCCCGCATCCCCCCGTTTCCGCCGCGCGCGGCCTGAGCCATCGGCGAGATCCCCATGAGCATCGTCCAGAAGATCCCCTGCACCATCGTCACCGGCTTCCTCGGGGCGGGCAAGACGACGCTGGTGCGCCACGTGGTCGAGAATGCCGGCGGGCGCCGGCTCGCGATCCTCGTCAACGAGTTCGGCGACATCGGCTTCGACAAGTCGTTCCTCGCCGCCTGCGGCATCGAGGGCTGCACCGAGGATTCGATCGTCGAGCTTCCCAACGGCTGCATCTGCTGCACCGTCGCGGACGACTTCGTGCCGGCGATGACGGCTCTTCTCGATCGCCCGAACCCGCCCGAGCAAATCCTGATCGAGACGTCCGGCCTCGCCCTGCCCAAGCCCCTGGTCCAGGCGTTCCAGTGGCCGGCGATCCGCTCGCGGGTGACGGTCGACGGCGTCGTCGCGGTCGTGGACGGGCCGGCGGTCGCGTCGGGCGCCTTCGCCGAGGACCCCGAGGCTCTGGCCAACCAGCGCGCCGCCGATACGGCGGTGGACCACGACAACCCGCTCGAGGAGGTGTTCGAGGACCAGCTCCTCTGCGCCGACCTCGTCGTGCTCAACAAGGCGGATCTTCTCGACGCCGCCGGCCTCGCGCAGGTGCGGGCCGAGGTGGAGCGCCAGCTTCCCCGCGCGGTGAAGGTGGTCGAGACAGCCCACGGCAAGATCGACCCGCGGGTGCTGCTCGGCCTCCAGGCCGCCGCCGAGGACGACCTCGACGCGCGCCCCTCGCATCACGGCGCGGGCGAGGATCACGACCACGACGACTTCGAGACCGTGGCGCTCCCGGTCCGCACGGCGATCACCGCCGCCGACCTCGCCGCCCGCGTCGAGAAGGCGGCCGAGACCGAGGGCGTCCTGCGCATCAAGGGCTTCTGCGCCGTCGAGGGCAAGCCGATGCGCCTCGTGGTGCAGGGCGTCGGCCGCCGCATCACCCATCATTTCGACCGTCCCTGGACGGCGGCCGAGCCCCGCGACGGCACGCTGGTGGTGATCGGCCTGAAGGGCTTCGACCAGGGCGCGGTCGCCGAAGCGCTCGCCGGCTAGGGGTTGTCCGCCGCACAGGCTACACTGCGCGTTTTCACGATCACCGCAGTTTCCGGGATGCTGGACCGCCGACTTGAGCCGATGAGCATCGATGCGTTCTTCGCCTGGCAGGAAGCCCAAGCGGAGCGGTACGAGCTCGTCGGCGGCGTGCCGGTGCGGATGATGGCCGGGGCGCGCAACGTTCACGACGACATCGTCGTGAACATCCTCGCATGGTTGCGCACGGCCCTACGCGGAAGCGGATGCCGTCCGTTCACCGGGGACGGCAGCGTCGAAACGCTGCCCGGCCAGATCCGCCGCCCCGATATCGGGGTCGATTGCGGATCCCGCGATCCGAACGCGCTGAAGGCGGCGCAGCCGCGGCTGGTCGTCGAGGTGCTGTCGCCGAGCACGCGCGACTTCGATGCGTTCGAGAAGCTCGGCGAGTACCGCACGATGGCCGACCTGGAGCATATCCTGCTGGTGGAACCCAATGCGGCGGAACTCCGCCTCTGGACGCGTGATCCGGACCGGCATTGGGCTGAGACCCGTCTTCTCGGGCTCGACGCGACGGTCCCGCTCTTGGCGTTCGGGATCGCCATGCCCGCGGCCGAGATCTACGACGGCGTCGCGTTTCCGAGCCGGCCCCGCCTCGTCCCCGACGAGCCGGGCGGCTCCGCAGGCTGACCATCGCATGCACCTGATCCGCATCGATACGGTGAGCCTCGACGACGGCGAGGCGGCGGTCGATCTCGGGCAACAGCCTGGCGACGTCGTGTTCCTGTCGTTTACGGATTCCGACCTGCTCGGCGTCGCCAATGCCCACGCGGCCTGCGGCCCGGGCTTCCCGTCGCTGCGCCTGGCCAAGCTGTCGCGCCTGCGCCACCCGATGTCGGTCGATCTCTACGTCGAGACCGTGGTGGCGAAGGCGAGGATCGTCGTGATCCGCTGCCTCGGCGGCCTCGACTACTGGCGCTACGGCGTCGAGCGCTGCGCCGCCGTCGCACGGGCCGCCGGCATCCCGCTGGTGATCCTGCCCGGCTGCGACCGGCCCGACTCGCGGCTCGCCGAGCTCTCGACCGCGCCCGACCTCGCGCCGGTGCTCGACGGATATTTCCGCGCCGGAGGCCCCGAGAACCTGCGCCGCATGCTCGGGCGCCTCGCGGCCGAGATCGGCGTCCCGACCACCGTCGAGCCGCCCGAGACCTTGCCGCGCGGCTTCGCATGGTGCCCGGGCTGCGGACCGCTCGGCCTCGACGCGGCGCTCTCGCTCGGCGCCTCGCCGCTCGGCCTCGGCGCGCCCGGCGCGGCTGCGCCGCACGCGCTGATCCTGGTCTACCGCTCGGCGGCTCTCGGCGGCGACGGCGCACCCGCCAACGCGCTGGCGGCCGCCCTCCGTGAGCGGGGCATTGGAACGCTGACCCTGGCGGTGGCGAGCCTCAAGGATGCGGAGGCGGTCGACGCGGTGCGCGCGGCGATCCGCGCGCGGAAACCCGACCTGATCGTCGCCGCCACCGCCTTCTCGGCGCGCGAGGATGCCGGCTTCGTCCTCGACGCAGCCGATTGCCCGGTGCTGCAGGCCTTCACCGTCGGCAGCCCGCAGGAAGCCTGGGAGGCGTCGGCACGGGGCATGAACGCGGCCGACCTCGCCATGCAGGTGGCCCTGCCGGAATTCGACGGCCGCCTCTCGAGCTTCCCGATCTCGTTCAAGCGGGAAACGGACGCGGCCGACGGCTACACCGAGCGTCGCGCGGTGCCCTACGCGGCCGGCATCGCGGCGCTCGCCGACCGTGCCGCCGCCTGGCTGCGCCTGGCCGCGACGCCGCGCCGGCATCGCCGGATCGCCTTGGTCCTTTCCGACTACCCGTCCCGCAGCGGCCGCGCCGGCTTCGCCGTCGGCCTTGACACGCCGGAGAGCGCGCGCGCGATCGTGTCGGACCTCGCGGCGGCCGGCTACGCGGGCCCATCGCTGCCGGAGGCCGCCGCCCTGATGCAGGCGTTGACGGACGGTGCGCAGGACTTCGCGATCCCGCTGCCCGATTACGCGGATTGGCTCGCGACGCTACCGGAAGATTCGCGCGAGGCGCTGATCGAACGCTGGGGCGAACCCGAAGCCGACCCGACGTGCCGCGACGGCGCGTTCCGCTTTCGGATGGTGGATGCCGGGGGCGACACGCCCCCTCCCCCCGCAGCGGGGGAAGGGGAAGACGACGCGTCAGGCCGTATCGCAACCTTCCTCCAGCCCGACCGCGGCCGGTCGGACGACCGCAAGGCCGGGTACCACGATCCCGACGAGCCGCCGACGCACGCCTACCTCGCGTTCCATCTCGGCCTGCGCCGGCATTTCGACGCCCTGGTCCATCTCGGCACCCACGGCACCACCGAATGGCTGCCCGGCAAGGCCGTCGCGCTCGCGCCCGCATGCTGGCCCGCGCGGGCGATCGGCGCCCTGCCCGTGGTCTATCCGTTCATCGTCGACGATCCCGGCGAGGCGGCCCCGCTGAAGCGCCGCCTCGGCGGCGTCGCCCTGGGGCACCTGACGCCGGCGATCGAGGCCGGCGGCCTCGAGCCGGAGGCGGCACGCCTGCGCGAGCTCGTCGAGGAGTACAGCGCCGCGAGCGTCCTCGACCCGCGCCGCGCGACGCTGATCGCGCGCGCCATCCTCGACGATGCCGAGGCGGCGGGGCTGCTGGCGGGCGCCGGAATCGACGCCGACACGCCGATGACGGACGCGCTCGCGGCGCTCGACGCGCACCTGTGCGACCTCGGCGAGACCGCGTTCCGCGACGGGCTCCATGTCTTCGGCCGCGCACCGGACGGCGCGCCGAACGCGGTCGTCGCGAGCGCGCAGGCCGAACGGGCGGGGCTGCTCGCCGCCCTCGACGGCCGATTCGTGCCGCCGGGCCCATCCGGATCGCCCTCGCGCGGGCGCACCGACGTGATGCCGACCGGCCGCAACCTGACGACGCTCGATCCGCGTTCGCTGCCGACCCGGGCGGCGACGCTGCTCGGCGAGAAGGCCGCTGCCGCCATCGTCCTGCGCCACCTCCAGGACGAGGGCGAGTATCCCGCCCGGATCGTCATGGACCTGTGGGCCTCGCCGACGCTGCGCACCGGCGGCGAGGACGTGGCGCATGCCCTCGCTCTCATGGGCGTACGCCCGACCTGGGACCACGCGACCACCCGCGTCACCGGCTTCGAGGTGCTGCCGCTCGCCCTGCTCGACCGGCCGCGCATCGACGTCACCTGCCGCGTCTCGGGCGCGTTCCGCGACACCTTCCCGGACACCCTCGCCCTCCTCGACCGCGCCGCACGGGCCGTGGCGCAGCGCGAGGAGGAGGACGACGAGAACCCCCTCGCCGCAGCCCGCCGACGTGGCGAGGGCCAGGCTCGCATCTTCGGCGCCGCCCCCGGCCGCTATGGCGCCGGCGCCGCCGAGACGGCGCTCGACGGCGCATGGGCCGAGCGCGGCGATCTCGGGCGCGCCTATCTCGCGGCGAGCACCCATGCCTACGGCGACGCGGAGGGTGCGGATGCCGGCTTCGCCCAGCGGGTGGCGCAGGCCGACGCCTATCTCCACGCCTTCGACGTGGCCGAACGCGACCTGTTCGACGGCGATGCCGCCGCCGATGCGATGGGCGGGTTCGCCGCCGCGGCCGCCTTGGGGGGCGGCACGCCGACCCTCTACAGCCTCGATGCCGCGAGGCCGGAGACGCCGAAGGTGCGCACCGCCCGCGAGGACGCCGCCCGCCTCGTCCGCGCCCGGCTCGCGAACCCGCGCTGGATCGCCGGACAGCTGCGGCACGGCTATCGCGGCGCCCAGGAACTCGCTCAAGGGCTTGATGCGGTGTTCGTGCTGGCCGCGACCACCGACGCGGTGACCGATGCCGACTTCGACCGGCTCTACGGCGCCTGGATCGCCGATGCGGAGTCCTTCGACGCGTTGCGCACCGCCAATCCCGCGGCGACGCGGGCGATCCTGGAGCGGTTCGACGAGGCCCGCGCCCGCGGCCTCTGGACCAGCCGGCGCAATGCGATGCCGGCCGACGAATTGATGCCGCAGGCGGCGGAATGAGCGCGCCGCGTCGCGTCCTGCCGGATGCCGCGAACCGCCGCGGTTGGTGCCCCAGCCTCGCGCGGCCGATGCCGACCGGGGACGGCCTGCTCGCCCGCATCCACCCGCCCCTCGGCATCCTGACGCGCGCGCAGATCCGTGCCGTGGCGGCGGCATCCCGTGCTTTCGGCAACGGCCATGTCGACGTCACGGCGCGCGCCAACCTGCAGCTGCGCGGTGTCACCGAGGCGACCCGGCCGGCCCTCGTCGCGGTGCTGGGCGGGGCGGGCCTCGGCGACATGCGCGCCGACGGCGGCCCGCAGCGCCTCACCCTCACCAGCCCGCTCGCCGGCCTGACCGCGGACGCCGTGGATGTCAGAACCATGGCATCCGCGATCGAGGCGCACGGCCTCGCGATCGCCGGGCTTCCGCCGAAGACCCTGGTGCTGATCGAGGGCGGCGGCACCGACCTCTCGGGAATCGCGGCCGACATCCATGTGCGCGCGACCGGGCCGGGGATCGCGACCGTCGGCCTGGCGGATGAAGCGGGCGTGACGTGGATCGCGACGTGCGACGAGGCGCGAACCGCCGAGGCGGTCGCGGGGCTGCTCCGGGCGTTCGCCACCAGCGGCCGACGCCGCATCCGCGACCTTGCCGATACGGAACGAGCGAGCCTCGTGCGGGCCTTGCCCGCCATCCTCGCCGACGAGCCCCCTCCCCCCTCCGTGGGGGAGGGTGGCCCACGAAGTGGGTCGGGAGAGGGGAGCGCCGGTTCCGGAAAGGGGGCTCCCCTCTCCCGACCCTCGCTGACGCGAGGCCCACCCTCCCCCGCAAGGGGGGGAGGGAAACCGGCCTTATCCGTCGAGGCATGTTCGTTCCTCGAAGTGGAGGCACCCTTCGGCCGCTGCACGGCGGCGATGCTGGATCGGCTGGCGGAGGTCGCGGACGGTCTCGGCATCGACGAGGTCCGCGTCTCGCCGACGCGCGGCTTCGTGCTGCCGATGCGTGGCGTGCCGTCACATCGCCGCGGCGAGGCCCTTGCCGACCTCGCCGCCGCCGGCTTCGTCACCGCACCGGACGATCCGCGCCGGGCGGTGGCGACCTGCCCCGGCGCGCCGGCCTGCGCCTCGGGCTCGACGCCGACGGGCGCGGATGCCGCACGGCTCGCCGAGGCGTTCCGGCCGTTCGCCGTGAGCGGGATGACCGCGCACGTCTCCGGCTGCGCCAAGGGCTGCGCCCATCCGGCCCGCGCCGACCTGACGCTGGTCGCCCGCAACGGGCGCTACGGCGTCGTCCTCGACGGCTCGCCCGGCGATGCGCCGGCTCTGGAACTGACTTTCGACGCGGCGCTGGAGCGCGTATGGAGGGCGAAATCCGGCACGCTGGCACAGGCGTTCGGCCCCTCCCCCTCCCCTCGGCAAGCCTTCGCCGAGCCAGCCATCGGGACCACGATATGAGCGCCCGCCACGAATACCTGCGCGACGGCGGCGCGATCTACGCCCGGTCCTTCGCGATGATCCGTGCCGAGGCCGACCTCGCGCGCTGGTCCGGTGCGGCCGAGCGCGTGGTCGTGCGGATGATCCACGCCTGCGGCATGACCGACCTGCCGGCCGACGTGGAGATGTCCGAGACTTTCGCCCACGCCGGCGAGGCGGCTCTGCGTGGCGGCGCGCCGATCCTGTGCGACGTGCGGATGGTCGCCGACGGCTGCACCCGCGCCCGGCTCCCGGCCGAGAACCGCGTGATCTGCACGCTGACCGACCCGCGCGTGCCGGCGATGGCGGCCGAGATGGGCACCACGCGCTCGGCCGCCGCGATGGAGCTGTGGCGCGAGCACCTGCCCGGCAGCGTCGTGGCGGTGGGCAACGCGCCGACCTCGCTGTTCCGCCTGCTCGAATTGCTTGACGAGGGCGTCGCGCCGCCGGCGGCGGTGATCGGCATCCCGGTCGGCTTCATCGGCGCGGCCGAATCGAAGGAGGCGCTCGCGCGCGACGGGCGCGTGCCGTTCGTCGTCGTGCACGGGCGGCGCGGCGGCAGCGCCATGGCCGCGGCGGCCGTCAACGCGCTCGCCAACGAGATCGAGTGATGGACTCGGCCGAGAACCGCTTCGCGGAGGAGCCTGCCGAGCAGCCAGACAGGCCGATCGCGGTCGTCACCGGCACGCTGTTCGGCGTCGGCATGGGGCCGGGCGACCCGGACTACCTCACCGTTCGCGCGATGCGGGTGCTCGAGCGCGCGCCGGTGCTGGTCCACTTCTGCAAGAAGGGCCGGCGCGGCAACGCCCGCACCATCGCCGATGCCGTGCTCCCGCCGGACGCGACCCGCGAGTTCCCGCTGGCCTACCCCTACACCACAGAGCTCCACCCCGATCACCCGGACTACGTCGCGGCACTCGCCGCCTTCTATGATGACGCGGCCGGGCAGCTCGCCGACCACCTCGGCGCCGGTCGCGACGTGGCGATCCTGTCGGAAGGTGACCCGTTCTTCTACGGCTCGTTCATGCATCTGTGGCGGCGGCTCAAGGACCGCTTCCCGGTCGAGGTCGTGCCCGGCGTCACCGGCATGTCCGGCTGCTGGACCAAGGCCGGGACGCCGATCACCTGGGGCGACGACGTGCTCACGATCCTGCCCGCGACGCTGCCGGCCGCCGACCTCGCGGCCCGCCTCGCCACGACCGACGCCGCCGTGATCATGAAGCTCGGCCGGCACCTGCCGAAGGTCCGCGCCGCCCTGCACGAGGCCGGCCTTCTGGCGCGTGCGGTCTACGTCGAGCGCGGGACCATGGCCGGCGAGCATGTCGTGCCGCTGGCCGACAAGCCGGACGACGCGGCCCCGTACTTCTCGATGGTGCTGGTGCCGGGCGAAGGCCGCCGGCCGTGAGCGGAAGCCTCGCGGTCATCGGCCTCGGGCCGGGCGATGCCGGGTTGCTCACCGCATCGGCGCAGGCCGCGCTCGATGCGGCCGAGGACCTGATCGGCTACATTCCCTACGTCTCGCGCGTGCCGGATCGGCCCGGCCTGACGCGGCACGCCAGCGACAACCGCGTCGAGGTCGACCGCGCCCGCCATGCGCTGGAACTCGCAGCCTCCGGCCGGCGGGTGGCCGTGGTCTCGGGCGGCGATCCCGGCGTGTTCGCGATGGCGGCGGCGGTCTTCGAGGCGGTGGAGCACGGCGATCCGGCCTGGCGCCACCTTGCGATCACCGTCGAGCCGGGCATCACCGCGATGCTGGCGGCCGCCGCGCGCCTCGGCGCGCCGCTCGGCGGCGATTTCTGCGCGCTCTCGCTCTCGGATAATCTCAAACCGTGGGAGGTGATCACGGCGCGGCTCGACGCGGTGCTGCGCGCCGACTTCGTGGTCTCGCTCTACAACCCGATCTCGTCGGCGCGGCCCTGGCAGCTCGGCAAGGCCCTCGGGATCGCCGCCGAGATCCGCGACCCCGACACGCCGGTGATCTTCGCCCGGGCCGTCACCCGGCCCGACGAGGCGATCCGCGTGATGACGCTGGCCGAGGCCCGCGACGCGACCGCCGACATGGCGACGATGGTCATCATCGGTGCCTCGACCACCCGGCTGATCGAGCGCGGGCCGGGCGAGCGGCCGTTCGTCTACACGCCGCGCAGCGTCGCATGATCGCGGCCCGCGCCGACGAGCCGCTCGACGGCCGCGGCGGCATCGGCGACCGCGTCGACCATCGGCTTCCACGGCTGGCGGACGATCACCACCGGCAAGCCGAGTGTCCGCGCAGCGGCGATCTTTCCGTAGGTCGCCGCCCCCCCGGCATTCTTCGTGACGAGCACGTCGACCGACGCGTCGCGCATCAGCGCGACCTCGGCGGCGGCGTCGAACGGTCCGCGCGCGCGGATCGCCGTGAGGCGCGGGACCGGCAGCGCATCCCCGAGCGGCTCGATCGTGCGCACGACGTAGTCGTGCTGCGGCGCGGCCGCGAAGGCCGCGACTTCCATGCGGCCGACCGTGAGGAAGACGCGGCGCGGAACGTCCCCCAGCGCCGCGACGCAACCGGCCACGGTGTCGACCTCGGTCCAGGCGTCTCCAGGCTTCCGCGTCCAGGCCGGGCGGCGGATCGCCAGGAGCGGGACGCCGGCAGCTTCCGCGGCCCCATGAGCGTTCCTACCGATGCGTCCGGCGAAGGGGTGGGTGGCATCGACAAGCCGGTCGATCGCCTGCTCGCGCAGGTAGCAAGCCAAGCCCTCCGGGCCGCCGAATCCGCCGATGCGGGTCGGAACCGCGTCGACGACCGGCGCCGCGGTGCGCCCGGCCAGCGACAACGTGACGGAGAGGCCGGAATGGGGGAGAAGGCCGCGGACGAGGGCGCTCGCCTCCGTCGTGCCCCCGAGGATGAGGATCCGCATGGCCGCCTTGTCCGATAGGCCCGAACCGGTGTCGAGGCCCGATCCCTGGCTGGCGATCGTCGGCATCGGCGAGGAGGGCCGCGACGGGCTCTCCCCCGCCGCCGGCGCGGCGCTCGACGGCGCCCGCGTGGTCTATGGCGGCCGTCGTCACCTCGCGCTCGCCGGCCCGCTCAACGCGGAGCTGCGCATCTGGCCGAGCCCGATCTCCGACGCCTACCCTGAAATCCTGGCGCGGCGCGGGACGCCGACCTGCCTGCTCGCGACCGGCGACCCGTTCCACTACGGCATCGGCGCCGAGATCGCCCGGATCGTGCCGGCCGCCGAGATTCGGGCGTTTCCGCAGCCCTCGGCCTTCAGCCTCGCCTGCGCCCGCCTCGGCTGGCCGCTCGCCGAGTGCGCCTGCCTGACGCTGCACGGGCGGGCGCTCGCGCAGATCGTCCGCCACCTGCAGCCGAACGCCCGCCTGCTGGTGCTGTCCTGGGACGGCACGACGCCGGCGGCGGTCGCCGCGCTGATGACCGAGCGCGGTTTCGGCGCATCGCCGATCACCGTATGCGAGGCGATCGGCGGCCCGCGCGAGACCGTTCGGACCCGATGCGCGCGCGATTTCGACCTCGGCGACGTCGACGCCCTGAACACCCTGGCGATCGAAGTGGTGGGCGAGCCCGGCTGCCGGCCGGTCGGCCTCGCCCCGGGGCTCGACGATGCGTGGTTCGAGAACGACGGCCAGCTGACCAAGGCCGAGATCCGCGCGGTGACGCTGGCGGCGCTCCGCCCGCTCGCCGGCCAGCTGCTGTGGGACGTCGGCGCCGGCGCCGGCTCGATCGGCATCGAGTGGATGCTGCGCCATCCCGCGATGCGGGCGACCGCGATCGAAGCCCATCCGTCTCGCGTCGAGCGGATCGCCCGCAACGCGCAGACCCTCGGCGCCCCCGGGCTGACCATCGTCCACGGGGTGGCGCCGGATGCGCTGACCGGGTTGCCGACGCCGGATGCGATCTTCATCGGCGGCGGCGTCTCCGCGCCGGGCGTTCTGCCGGCGGCGCTCGCCGGCCTGCGGTCCGGCGGCCGGATCGTCGCCAACGCGGTGACGCTGGAGGCCGAGGCGGTGCTGCTCGCCGCCTTCTCGACCCGGGGCGGAACGCTGCGGCGCCTGTCGATCGCCCGCGCCGATCCGGTCGGCGGGCTGCACGGCTGGCGTGCGGCGATGCCGGTGACGCAATGGGCCTGGACCAAGCCGTGACCGGGACCCGCCTCGTCGCCGGCATCGGCTTCCGCCACGGCGTGCCCCCCGACGCGATCGTCGCGCTGATCCGGCGGGCGATCGCGCAGGCGGCGTGCGAGGGGGCGCTCGTCGCGATCGCCACCGCCGCCGACCGAGCCGATGAGCCGGCGATCCGGGACGCCGCCGGCGCGTTCGGCCTGACGCCCGTCGCCGTCGATGCCGAAGCGCTTCGCACGGTCGACCCGCGCGTGCCGACGCGCTCGGCCCGGATCGAGCGATCGCGCGGCGTCGGCTCGCTCGCCGAGGCGGTGGCGCTCGCCGTCGCCGGCGAAACCGGACGCCTGATCCTCGCCCGCATCGACGACGGACGCGCCACCTGCGCGCTCGCGGCGCTGGGCCTAGCGAGCGACGAGGCGATGCGCGAGGCCGATGAGGCCCGCGCCCTCTACCGTCCCCCCTCTGCGGGGGTAGGGAAGGAAGCGGGCGCCGTTAGCCGATCGAAGACTCCCATATCCCAGCGCGCCCGAGCGGCGCAGATCGTGACCGCATGACCGTCCATTTCATCGGCGCCGGGCCGGGCGCTCCCGACCTCATCACCGTGCGCGGGCGCGACCGGATCGCCGCCTGTCCGGTCTGCCTCTATGCCGGCTCCCTGGTCGCGCCGGAGATCCTCGGCTGGTGCCCCCCGGGCGCGCGGATCGTCGACACCGCGCCGCTCGACCTTGACGCGATCGTCGCGGAGATCGAGGCGGCGCATGCGCGCGGCGAGGACGTGGCCCGGCTGCATTCCGGCGACCTGTCGATCTGGAGCGCGCTTGCCGAGCAGATGCGGCGGCTCGACCGGATCGGGATCGCCTACACCGTCACGCCGGGCGTCCCGGCCTTCTCCGCGGCGGCGGCCCTGCTGAAGCGCGAGCTGACCGTGCCGGGCGTGGCGCAGTCGGTCGTCCTCACCCGCACCTCCGGGCGGGCGAGCGCGATGCCGGAGCGCGAGACGCTGGCCGGCTTCGCCGCCACCGGCGCGACGCTGGCGCTGCACCTCTCGATCCACATTCTGGACAAGGTCGTCGCCGAGCTCGTGCCGTTCTACGGCGCGCCCTGCCCGGCCGCCGTGGTGTTCCGCGCCTCCTGGCCGGACGAGCGGGTGATCACCGGAACGCTGGCGACGATCGCGGGGCAGGTCGCCGGATCCGGGATCGAGCGCACGGCGCTGATCCTGGTCGGGCCGGCGCTCGGCGCCGAGGATTTTCGCGAGAGCGCGCTCTACGCGGCTGACTACGACCGCCGCTTCCGGCCCGGCGGGGCGGTCGGCAGCACGGGCATCGACAACGAGGACGCGAACGCATGAGCGTTCCCGGCATCCTCGTCGCCGCGCCGCGGTCGAGTTCCGGCAAGACCACGGTGACGCTCGCGCTCATGCGCGCGCTCGCCCGTCGCGGCTTGCGCGTCCGCGGGGTCAAGTGCGGGCCCGATTACATCGACCCGGCCTTCCACGAGGCGGCGACCGGCTTTCCGAGCGTCAACCTCGACAGCTTCGCGATGGGCCCTGCCCTCCTCGACGCGGTCACCGGGTTCGCCGTGCGGGACGCCGACATCGTCGTGGCGGAAGGATCGATGGGGCTGTTCGACGGCGTCCGCGCCGGCGAGGGCCGCACCGGCGCGAATGCCGACATCGCCGCCCGCTACGGCTGGCCCGTGCTGCTGGTGCTCGACGTGTCGGGGGCGGCGCAGTCCGCGGCGGCGATCGCGCTCGGCTGCTCGCTCTACGATGCGCGCGTCAGAATCGCGGGCGTGGTGCTGAACAAGGTCGCCAGCGCCCGCCATCGCCGCCTCGTCGAAGCCGGGCTCGCCCGCGTCGGGATCCCGGTCCTCGGCGCGCTAGTGCGGGATGCGTCGCTGGTCCTGCCGGAGCGCCATCTCGGCCTCGTGCAGGCGCGGGAGACCTCCGACCTCGACGCCCGTCTCGACCGCCTCGGCGACCTCGCCGTGGAAGGTCTCGATTGCGACGCGATCCTGGCCGCGGCCGGCGGCGCGGTTTCCGCCGGCGCGGGCGCCCTCCCCCGCCCGCCGGGGCAGCGCATCGCGGTGGCGGCCGATGCCGCGTTCAGCTTCCTCTATCCGCACCAGGCGGCAGGCTGGCGGGCGGCGGGCGCGGAGATCGTGCCGTTCTCGCCGCTCGCCGACGAGGCACCGAGCCAGGGGTGCGACGTGTGCTGGCTGCCCGGCGGCTATCCCGAGCTCCATGCCGGCCGGATCGCCGCGGCGACGACCTTCCTCGGCGGCCTGCGCAGCTTTGCCGAGACACGGCCGGTGCACGGCGAGTGCGGCGGCTACATGGTTCTGGGCGAGAGCCTCGAGGATGCGGCCGGCATGCAGCATCCGATGGCCGGGCTCCTGCCGGTCGCGACCTCGTACAAGTCGCGCAAGTTGCATCTCGGGTATCGCGTCGCACATCCCATCGCCGATGGGATTCTGGGGCGGGCGGGGTTGCGCCTCGTCGGCCACGAGTTCCACTACGCGAGCGAGTCGACCCCGCCGCCCTCCGAGGACGAAGCGTTCTGTCGGGTCGCCGACGCGGAAGGGACGGATCTCGGGTTTGCCGGGCATCGGCGCGGCCGCGTCACCGGCACGTTTTTCCACCTGATCGCGCTCGACGACTGACGGACGACGACGGCGGGCCGGCGGCGCTCAGCGATTGGAGACGAGCGCCGCCCCGATCGGGGGCGGACCGTCCCGGCTCACTCGGCGGCTTCGGCCTCGGCCGTGTCCGCCTGGCCATGGCCGAGCTTGGCCACCGTCCGCACGATCGCGAGCACGTCGCGGCGCATCTGGTCGTTCTCGATCAGCGCGTAGGCCCGCAGCAGCTCGATCGCGCCGTGGGCGCTGAGGAAGCCGAACACGTCCTCCTTCGGCGCCGCACCCTCCTCCTTCTCTTCGAAGAAGGCTGAGACCGGAACCTCGAGCAGGCGCGCGATCTCGCGCAGGCGCCCCGCGCCGACGCGGTTCTGCCCCTTCTCGTACTTCTGGACCTGCTGGAAGGTGACGCCCACCGCCGTCCCGAGGGCCGTCTGGCTCAGCCCTCGCGCCTTGCGGAGCGCGGTGATGCGGAGACCGACGAGGCGGTCGACGTCGGTGGTCTGTTTGGGCATCATCGTCAGACACAATCCCATTTCGCGGTCGCGACCGGGTGGGTGACCGTCATCCTCGGACGGTCGACACGCCGACCGGGAGATTGACAGCCGGTTGCGGAGGCCGCCACCTACCTCGCGCCCGTCACGGTGCCGTGCCAACGTCTTATCAGAGCGAAGGGATAGTCACCTGAGCGCCTCAACTGAAGACAACTAGGACACGAAATAAATCTGAATGCAAGCTTAGATCGATCAGATCGAGGCCTTGTCACGACGTTTGCGCTGCGACGCTACGAGCCTGCGCTAAAACTATAGTATGTTGGTTCGACAGGTGGCGTCGGCCTACCGAAGCGGTCCTCGGTACGAATTACGCAGATTCGGGCGTTGGAATCAGGGTGGTGGCGAGATCCCACCACATCATGGAGACATCAATGTTCATTGCGATGAATCGTTTCAAAGTGGTTAAGGAATCGACAACGGATTTCGAGCAGGTCTGGCTCGGCCGCGACAGTCATCTCGGCGAGATGCCGGGCTTCGTCGAGTTTCATCTTCTGCGCGGACCCGAGGCGGAAGATCACGTGCTCTACGCCTCGCACACGATCTGGCGCTCGAAGGCCGATTTCGAGGCCTGGACCCGCTCCGAGCAGTTCCGCAAGGCGCACGGCCGCGTGCCGACGACGAAGCCGCTCTATCTCGGCCACCCGCAATTCGAGGGCTTCGAGACGATCCAGACCGTCGGCGGGGCGAGCGGCGACGTCGCAGCGGCCTGATCACACGGCCTCGGCGTCCCGAAGGCGGGACGGCCGAGGTTCGTCCATCCCGGCCGCCGGCTCGTCTCCTCCGGCGTGATGCGAGCGGGGCGCGATCGGCGCCCCCGCATCGAAAACGGTTCCGGCACGCTCGAAGCCGAAGCGCGGCGGGCCGCCGACGCATGGACGCCAAAGCGCGTCTTCGGCACGCATCGCTGCGTCCGGCCGCTTCGGCACGAGGGGCGTGCCTCCGACCCGCACCGGAACCGCCATCACTCGAACGTGAAGCTTGACCGTGAAGCCGTCGGGCCCCCGACGGCGTAGGACGGCCGCTGCGATTCGATTGCGCGTGATCGACGCGATCCTGACGAAACCGTCTCTCAGTAGTTTGCTCGCGTTGCGAGGCGCTGGTCGGACCCTTAAGGCCGAGTCATCTCGCGCAAGGTGACGGGTGTCGTGATCGCGGCCCTACGCTTGCTCCATAGTCCAAAAGTGCTCTTCTCGACGCGCGATCCGTGTCGTTTCGGGACACCGTCCGGTTCAGTTCGGAACATGGCGCGCCAGATGTTTCAAGATCGCCTGCCTGAGACTTTCCAGCCGCTGCCGACTTCGGCGGAGCGGCGACGCAATGTATGGACGGCGCTGCTCCCGCGTCGGAGCCGCGGCGCGTTCCGCATCGGCATCTCGGCCTCGGTGGCGATGACCGACATCCTGTCGATCGTCATCACGACGATGGTGGTCGAATACGGCTATTTCTTCCTTCTGAACGGCGAGATGATGCCGTTCTCGGCGAGCTGGGGCCTGCAGCTCTCCGGTCTGCTGGCGATCGTCATCGTCGCGACGTCCGCCCTGCGCGAGGAATACGCGATCGAGGCGATGCTGGCGCAGAAGGCGTCGCTGCAGAAGAGCGCGGCCCGGTGGGTCGTCGCCTGGGCTGCGGCGCTCGTGGTCGGCTTCATCACCAAGACGACGAACGAGGTCTCGCGCGTCGTCGCCCTCACCGTGTTCGTCTCGGGCCTGCCGGTCTTGATGCTGGCGCATGCGGCGATGATCGGGCTCGTGCGCCGCAGCGTGACGCCGGCGTCCGCCTCGGTGAGCCGCGTCCACCTCGTCGGCTTCGAGGACGACATCGCCCGCTTCTACGCCAGCAACGAGGCCGATTCGCTCGGCCTGCGCGTCGTCGGCACCAGCTATCTCCGCCGGGTCGACGCCCGCGCGGACGAGGCCACCCGCCATGCGCAGATGTCGGAGGATCTCGACCTCGCGGTCTCCGTGGTGCGGTTCCTGCGCCCCGACGACGTCTTCATCCTCGTGCCCTGGGCCGACACCGCCGAGGTGGAGCGCTGCATCGACGCCTTCCTGCGGGTGCCGGCGGCGCTGCACCTGCGCCCCGGTTCCGTGCTCGACCGCTTTCCCGACATGCAGGTGTCCCGGGTCGGCCGCCTCTCCGGCATCAACATCGGCCGCCGTCCGCTGAGCATGGCCGAGGTGCTGCTGAAGCGCCTCCTCGACGTGACGCTCGCCACGATCGCCCTCGTTGCGCTGAGCCCGCTGCTCGCGGCCATCGCCGTGGCGATCAAGCTCGACAGCCCCGGCCCGGTGTTCTTCCGGCAGAAGCGCTACGGCTTCAATCAGCAACCCTTCGGCGTGTTCAAGTTCCGCAGCATGAAGGCCGAGGCGGAGGCGGTGTTCAAGCAGGCCTCGTGCAACGATTCGCGCATCACCCGCATCGGTGCCTTCCTGCGCCGGTCCAACCTCGACGAGCTGCCGCAGATCCTGAACGTGCTGAAGGGCGAGATGTCGCTCGTCGGGCCGCGCCCGCACGCGCTCGCGCACGACCGCAGCTTCGAGCGGCGCATCGCCCTCTACGCGCGCCGACACAACGTCCGCCCCGGCATCACCGGCTGGGCGCAGGTCAACGGCCTGCGCGGCGAGACCCTGACCGACCTCGACATGGAGCGCCGGGTCAACCACGACCTGCACTACATCGACAACTGGTCGATCTGGTTCGACATCCAGATCATGTTCCAGACGGTGTTCTCGCGCCGCGCCTACCGCAACGCGTTCTGAGCCGGATTCCGCGAGCGACGTCCCGGGATCAGTGGGCGTCGTCGGCTTGCCGCCCGTGGCAGGCGCCGCACTCGCCCTCGACCTCGAGGATCCGGCTCGCCGGGCGGAACCCCGCCCGCTCCAGGGTGCGCCCGAGCCCGGCCTCGATCTCGGGCGAGGTGGTCTCGTCGATGCCGCCGCAGCTCCGGCAGATCAGGAACACCAGCCCCTCCCCCGCGCCGTGCTCGTGCGCGCAGGACACGAACGCGTTGCGGCTGGCGATGCGGTGGACGAGGCCGTTCTCGGTCAGGAAGTCGAGCGCGCGGTAGACCGAGACGGCGGCCACCCGGCGATCCGGCCCGCTCAGGCGCTCGGCGATGTCGTAGGCACCCATCGGCTTGCCCGTCTCCGCGACGGCCTGCAGCACGTCGTGCCGCAGCTTGGTGAAATGCAGGCTCCTGTCGCGGCAGAGCTTCTCGGCACGCGCCATCGTCGCGGCGGCGTGCTCCGCGCCGCACGCCTCCCCTTCGTGCCCGACGTGATCGTGCATCCCGATCCTTGCGGCCGGGGCGCCCCGATTGAACGCCGCCGGTGTTACAGTGTATCACCACGGATTATAGGCCGCGCCACCGGTCCGGGCAACGGATCGGCCTTCGGCGCTCGCACACCCTCGACGAAGATCGTCCCCTTGAGACCCAGATCCCGCCCGCCGGCTTCCTCGGCCGCATCGCTGTTCCAGAGCGGCCTGGCGTTCCGCCTCGGCCTCGCCGCCGCGCTCGCCGCGCCGCTCTGGCTGGCGATCGCCTGGACGCTGGGCGCGTGACCGCGCGCACGCCTGTGGCCGCCGGCGACATCCGCCTCGACGGACTGACGCTCGGCTACGACCGGCATCCGGCGGTGCACCACCTCGACGGCACCATCCGCCGCGGCGACCTGCTGGCGCTGGTCGGCCCGAACGGCGCCGGCAAGTCGACCCTGCTGAAAGGGCTGATCGGCGAGATCCCCAGCCTCGACGGGCAGATCCACCGCGGCATGCCGGCCCGCACGCTGGCCTACCTGCCGCAGGCCGACGAGATCGACCGCAGCTTCCCCCTGAGCGTCCTCGATCTCGCCAGCATGGGCCTGTGGCGCCGATCCGGCGCCTGGTTGAGCCTGCTCGGGCAGCGAGGCGCCGTGCTGAAGGCGCTCGACGCCGTCGGGCTGTCCGGCTTCGAGGCGCGGCCGATCGGCACTCTCTCGGGCGGCCAGTTTCAGCGCGCGCTGTTCGCACGCCTGATCCTCCAGGACGCGCAGGTGCTCCTGCTCGACGAGCCGTTCACCGGAGTCGACGCGCGCACCACCGCCGACCTGATCGCGCTGATCCGCACGTGGCACGGCGAGGGCCGGACCATCGTCGCGGCGCTGCACGACCTGGCGCAGGTCCGTGCGTACTTCCCGAAGACGCTCCTGCTCGCGCGGGAGCCGGTCGCCTGGGGCGCGACGGCCTCGGTGCTGTCGCCGCAGAATCTCGCCCGCGCCACCCGCCTGTCCGAGGCCTGGGACGAGGACGCCGCCATCTGCGCCCACGACCATGCCCAAGTCGCCCCGGCACCCGACGGGTCCGGGCACGACGATGGGCACGATCACACGCACGGGCATCACCATCGCCCGGCCCCACCCGAGCAGCACGAGACCGCGGCGTGATCGATCCCTTCGCGCCGTTCGTCGAGTTCGGCTTCATGCGCCGGGCGTTGGTCGGCTGCCTCGCGCTGTCGATCTCGGCGCCGCCGGTCGGCGTGTTCCTGATGCTCCGACGCATGAGCCTGATGAGCGAGGCGATGAGCCATGCCATCCTGCCCGGCGCCGCCGTCGGCTTCCTGGTGGCGGGCCTGTCGCTGCCGGCGATGACGCTGGGCGGGCTCGTCGCGGGGCTCGCGGTCGCCCTGCTCGCCGGCCTCGTCACCCGCTCGACCGTGATCCGCGAGGATGCGAGCCTGGCCGCGTTCTACCTGATCTCGCTCGCCGCCGGCGTGCTGCTGGTGTCGATGCGCGGCTCGCAGATCGACCTGCTGCACATCCTGTTCGGCACGGTGCTGGCGCTCGACGACCCGGCGTTGCTGCTGCTCGGCGGCATCGCGACGGCGACCCTGTTCGGCCTCGCGCTGATCTACCGCCCGCTGGTGATGGAATGCGTCGATCCGCTGTTCCTGCGCACGGTGAGCCGCGGCGGCGGCCCGGTGCACTACGCCTTCCTCGGCCTCGTGGTGATGAACCTCGTCGGCGGGTTCCAGGCGCTCGGCACCCTGCTCGCGGTCGGGCTGATGCTGCTTCCGGCGATCGCCGCCCGGTTCTGGGCGCGCGGGCTCGGCACGCTGATCCCGGCCTCGATGCTGATCGCGGTGGTGGCGAGCTTCTCGGGCCTGAGCCTGTCCTACCATCTCGACCTGCCGACCGGGCCGGCGATCGTGCTGGCGGCCGGCGCGCTCTATCTCGTGTCGATGCTGGCGGGCCCGCGCGGAGGGCTGCTCTACCGCTTGGTGAAGCCGCGGCATCTCGAGGCGTGAGCCGGAGCCGCACGATCGCGGTTCAGAGGTGGAACAGGCTCATGATCCCGGCGACGATCGCGTAGGCGAAGCCGGCATTGAGCAGCACGCCCAGGCTCCCGATCCCGAGACCGACCAGCACCAGGATGCCGTCGCGCTCGACCAGCCCGAGGCCGACGAGGCAGACGGCGAGCCCGAGCGGGATCTGGCCGATCACCGGCGCGGCGACGATCAGCGCCAGCGACAGCGTCAGCAGGGCGATGCCCATGCCGCGCATGCCGAGCGCCGTCTCGAACACGCTGAGCCGTGGCCGCGACCAGCGCTCCAGCCGCCGCAGCACCGGCACGGCGCGCTTGACGGCCCGCTCGACGTCCTTCCGGGCGACCGATCGTCCCAGCAGCGCCTTCGGCAGCCAGGGCGACGACTTGCCGATCGCGATCTGCACGGCCACGAGCAGCAGCAGCAGGCCGCAGACCAGGGGGATCGGCGGCGGCATCGGCAGGCAGTTCGGCAGGCCGAGCAGCACCACGAGCAGCGCGAAGGCACGGTCCCGCAGCACCGCGACGATGTCGCCGACGGTCAGGCGGTCTCCCTCTTGGCTGGCGAGAACCGTGAGGACGTCGGACGTTCGGGCACCGGAATACAAAACGTGGCCGCAGGTTGCTGTCCCGGCGCGGGCTCTAGCCGAGTTCGGCACCGCCGCCAAGCATGAGCCTCGCCCCCTCCCCGGCGGCGCACCGTCCGCGGGAAACCGACAAGCCTGGAAGCTTCAGAAAGGACATATTTCCTTCAGGTTGGCTGGGCGATTCATGCGTAACTTGAAGTTACATACTCAGAGTTGCGGTTGATTGTTTCACGGCCGAATGGTGGAAAAATTGCCGACCGTCTTTGAAACTGTCGCGACATCTCTCCTGAATCGCCCCATGTTGCGAGCCTTCGAGATATAAGATTTTCATCTTGTATTAGGAGTCATCGGCTTGGCACGGCTCGCGTCCCCGCACCGAAGGCGCCGTCTCGCGGCGTCGGTGGCGTGCCTGCTCCACGCCGTAGCGGCAGCAGCCGACACGGCTCGGGCCGGCGATCTCGACACCCTGCTGTTCGGCAGCCTGGATGCCGGCGCCGCAAATTTCCTGTCCATCGGCGCGAAGATCGCGCTCGACAAGCTCGACCGGCCGGGTTTCGTCGCGCTCGCCAGCCTCGGCGGCGGGCGCCGCAACGAGATGGCGTGCTACTGCGATTCGTGGGGCGTCGCTCGCCTGTCGCGCTACACCGTGCTCGGTGCGGCGCTGGCGGGCTATCAGTGGTTCCCGGATTGGGGCGTCGTCGCGCTCTATGCCGGGCCGGAGGGTGCGTACGAAGCCCTGACGGACGGGCGCAGCGTGGCGACGCTTCCGATGCGTTGGGGTCTACGCCTGCACGGCGAGGTCTGGGCGCGCCCGACCGACGGGAGCCTGGTTCAGGCGACCCTGGTCCTGGGCTCGGCGCGCGATTCGGCCTGGTCTCGGATCGCCCTCGGCTATGGCGCCTGGGGCTTCTACCTCGGCCCCGAAGTCAGCCTCTACGCCGACCGGACCGGCTATACGAAGTGGAATTTCGGCGCCCACGCCACCGATTTCGCAGTCGGCAGCTACAGTTTTCGCGTGTCGGGCGGCGTACAGGTCGAGAGTACCGAAAGGCGGCCGAGCCCGTACCTCGCGTTGTCGGTCTGGACGCCGTGGTGAGCGATGCTCGACCCATCCGCGGCTGGCCGAACCATGCTACGATTGCCAGCAGCAGACGCAGCGGAAACGCGACGTCGTTCGGTTGGTGATCGTATGGACGCAATCAGCATCTTCGACGCAGAAAGTTCGCTCGGCTCACTTCTCGATGCGCTCGAGGCTGGCCAGGACGTGCTCGTCCTGCGCGACGGCAAACCCGTCGCACGGCTCGTCCCGCCGACCCGTGAGGATACCACGGCCCTGACGGTTGGCGGGCTGCGCGCGTTGCGCGATCGCATCGCCGCCCGCGGTGAAACGTTCAGCCCAGATGAGATAGAGATTTTTCGTAGCGAAGACCGCCGGTGAGCCTCTGCATCCTAGATGCGTCGATGGCCCTCGCTTGGGTCCTGCCGATCGAGAGCGATGCGAGCGATATTCTCGAACAGGTCGCGGCAAAAGGTGCGATCGTGCCTGGCCTCTGGGCTCTCGAGGTCGGGCACGTCCTTCTTACGGCTGAGCGGAAGCGCCGCATCGTAACGGCAGAGAGGACTCAGGCTCTCGAGCTTCTCGCAGCCCTACCGATCTCGATCGATACCGAGACCGCGCGACATGCCTAGTCGGCGACGATGACGCTCGCCGCCAAGCACGGGCTCTCGCTGTACGATGCGAGCTATCTCGAATTGGCGATTCGGTGTTCACGCCCCCTCGCCTCGCGCGATGCGAAGCTCCTTCGCGCCGCGTCCGCCTGCAGCGTTCCAGTTATCGTTTAATCTCGCCCGCCGGCGCATCGGCGCTCAGCCCATCGAGGAACGACGCCGCGTCCGCCGCGATCTCGGCCTTGCGCGCGGGCGGCATCGCGGCGAGCGTGCGATAGGGCATCGACAGGCGCGGGTTGCCTTCGAGGCGGTCGGCGTTGGCGATGAGGAAGTTCCAGTACAGGTAGTTGAACGGGCAGGCGTCCGGGCCGGCCTTCTTCGCGACGTCGTAGCGGCAGGCGGCGCAGTAATCGGACATCCGGTTGATGTAGGCACCGGAGGCCGCGTACGGCTTCGATCCCATCACGCCGCCATCGGCCCACAGCACCATGCCGTGCACGTTCGGCAGCTCGACCCACTCGTAGGCGTCGGCGAAGACGATCAGGTACCATTCCTCGACCTGCGCCGGCGAAAGCCCCGCGAGCAGGGCGAAGTTGCCGGTGACCATCAGGCGCTGGATGTGGTGGGCATAGGCATGGGCCCGCGTCTCGGCGACGACCTGCGCGAGGCAGTTCATCTCCGTCTCGCCCGACCAGTAGAACCACGGCAGGTCGCGCCGCGCGTCGAGGGCGTTGGTCTCGGCATAGGCCGGCATCCGCGCCCAGTAGAGGCCGCGCACGTATTCGCGCCAGCCGAGGATCTGGCGGATGAAGCCCTCGACGCAGTGCAGCGGGGCCGCGCCCTCGCGATAGGCGCGCTCGGCGGCACGGCAGACTTCCTCCGCGGTGAGCAGGCCGGCATTGAGCGGCGGCGAGATCAGCGCGTGGTACAGGAACGGCGCGCCGGTCTTCATCGCGTCCTGGTAGTCGCCGAAGGTCGGCAGGCCGTCGGCGATGAAGTGCTTCAGGGCCTCGAGCGCGTCGCGGCGGGTCACCGGCCAGCCGAAGCCGTCGAGGTCGCCGAAATGCCCGGCGAACGCGCGGGCGACGAGGTCGAGCACCGCGCGCGTCGTCGCGTCCGGCTCGAAGCGCAGGCGGCTCGGGACGGCATGGCCCCGCGGCAGCTTCTTGCGGTTGTCGGCGTCGAAGTTCCACTGGCCGCCGACGGGATCCTTGCCGTCCATCAGCAGGCCGGTGCGGCGGCGCATGCCCCGGTAGAACGTCTCCATGCGCAGCGCCCGGCGGTCCCCGGCCCAGTGGGCGAAATCGCGGCGCGGGCACAGGAAGCGGTTGTCGTCGCGGATCTCGACCGGGACGGCGAGGTCTTCGCGCCACGCCTGCATCATCGACCAGACCCGCCATTCGCCGGGTTCGGTCACGACGACACGGTCCGGCGCGTGCCGGGCCACCGCGCGCGCGAGCTCACCGGTGAAGCTGCCGCTGTTGCCGGGATCGTCGAGGCGGACGTAATCCACCGTGACGCCCTCGGCTTCGAGCTCCGCCGCGAAGTGGCGCATGGCCGAGAACAGGAAGGCGATCTTCTGCTTGTGATGGCGGACGTAGGTCGCCTCCGCCATCACCTCGACGATGAGCACCACGTCGGGCGCATCGAGATCGACGAGGCTCGACACGCGCCGGCTGAGCTGGTCGCCCAGCACGAAGCGCAGGGTCTTCCGCCCTGCGGTGTTCCGCGTTGCCAAGCGCCTCAGCCCTTGGTGCGCAGCATCGAGCGGCCGCCGTCGGCGCCGATGATCTGCCCGGTGATCCAGCCGGCCTCGGCCGAGACGAGGAAGGCGGCGAGCCCCGCGATGTCCTCCGGCGTGCCGAGGCGCTGCAGGGCATGCATCGCGGCGATGCCCTGGGCCAGGGTGGCGTTGCCGGTGATCGCGGCGGCGAGCGGCGTCCGGGTCAGCGAGGGTGCCACCACGTTGATGCGTACGTGCGGCGCGAGCTCGGCCGCCAGCGACAGGGCGAGGCCTTCGACCGCCCCCTTCGCCATGGCGACCGAGGCGTGGGCCGGAAACCCCTGCGCCACCGCGACAGTGGAGAACAGGACGACGCCCGCGCCCGCCTCGCCGGCACCGGCCTTCAGCGCGCCGGCCGCTGCCTGGATCGCCGAGAAGGCGCCGAGCGCGTTGATCCGGAAATCGGTCTCGGCGTCCGTCCGGGTCAGGCGGGCGAGCGGGCGCAGGTTGATGGTGCCGACCGCGTAGACGAGGCCGGCGAGGCGATCGCCTGCCTCCGCGGTGGCCTGAGCGAAGAAGTCGGCGTCGGCGACGTCGCCGGCCGTCACGGTGGTCTCGCCGAGTTCGGCCGCCGCGGCTTCGAGCCGGCCGCGGTCGCGCGCCGCGAGGTGGAGGCCGTAGCCGCGGTGGCGCAGCGCCTCCGCCGTCGCCCGGCCGATGCCGCCCGTGCCGCCGTAGATCAGAACCCGTTGCATGCTCGCCCCCGTCGCCGCCGAACGCCCCTTGCCGGCGGGGGCGGTTCGACAAGATGAAGCTAAGGCGTCGTGGAGGACGGAGGAGTCGGTCGAGACCGGCGCGGCCGTTCCACATGGTCGCATCCCATCGAGACCGCCGGAGAACCCAGGTTCATGAAGTTCGCCTTCGCCGGCATCGATTTCCTCGGCGGCGTGTTCGAGGGCCTGATCGAGGCCGGCTGGACCCCGATCAAGCTGTTCACCCGCCCCTGCGACGGGCTCTACGATCACAACGACGTGGTGGTGGCGCGCGCCCGCCAGCTGCGCCTGCCGATCCAGCTCTCGCGGCTGAAGGCCGAGGATCTCGACGCGCTGAACGCCGCCCACGGCCGCGACTGGGCGCTCGTCGTCGCGGGCTATCCTTGGCTGATCACCGGATGGCGCACCCGCGCGGCCTTCGGCTTGAACATCCACCCCTCGCCGCTGCCGACCGGGCGCGGCCCCTACCCGCTGTTCCGGGCGGTGGAGGAAGCCTACGAGACCTGGGGCGTCACCGCCCACGTGCTCGCCGAGGAGGGCTTCGACACCGGCGACATCCTCGCGCAGGACCTGTTCCCGCTCGACGCCCAGGAAGACCACGAGACGCTGCTCGCCAAGTGCCAGATGGCGGCGCGGCGGCTCGCGATCGGGCCGATCGGCCGCGATCTGCCGGCGCGGTGGCGGCGGCCCGAGCCGCAGGGCGACGGCTCGTACTGGGCGCGCGCGAGCGACGTCGACCGCACCCTCGACTTCCGCGCCGACGTCGCCGCGATCCTGCGTCGGGTCCGCGCTTTCGGATCGATCGAGACGCTGGCGCGGCTCGGCGACGCTCGCGTCTACGTCGCGCAGGCCGGCGGCTGGCGGGAGGCGCACAAGCATCTGCCCGGCACCGTCGTCCATCGCCACAGGCGCCACGTCGTGGTCGCGGCCCGCGACGGCTACATCCAGATCACGCGGTGGTCGCCGGTGGGGCTGGCCGAAGCCGGACAGATCGGGCGCTGACCGGATGTCCAGGCGAAGCGGGGGCGATTCCGAAAACAAGACTTCGGGCCGGACATCGGGGAAGATGATCCGCAAGGGCGACCTGCCGACCAAGCTGTGCGCGCAGTGCGGGCGGCCGTTCGCCTGGCGGAAGAAGTGGGAGCGGGTCTGGGACGAGGTCCGGTTCTGCTCGGATCGCTGCCGAAGCGAGGCGAGGAAGGCCTGAGCCTTCAAAGCCGAGCCAGCATCTCCGGCGTGTCGACGTCGAGCGCGGTCCCGGGCTCTCCCGGAATTTCCAGGACGTCGGCGCGACCCTTCAGCAGCGGCCCGGCGCCGTGATCGCCGGACAGGCTGGCGAGGGCGTCGCCGAGCACGCGCCGATCGAGCAGCACCGGGTTGCCGCGGCACCCCGCGATCGTCGGCACCACGGCACTCGGAGCCGGCTCCGCGGCCCGGTAGGCGGCGGCGAGGCGATCGATCTGCGCCGGCGTCACCCGCGGCATGTCGCCGAGCAGGATCACCGCCGCATCGGTCTCGGCCGGCAGAGCGGCGAGTCCCGCCCGCAGCGAGGTCGAGAGGCCGGAACCGAACGCGGCGTTCTCGACGAAGACGAGGTCGAGATTGTGAAGGACGGCGCGCACGGCCACCGCATGGGCCCCGAGCACGACGACGACCGGACGGGCCCTGGACGCGAGGGCGGCTTCCGCGGCGTGGCGCACCAGCGGCGTCCCGTCGAGCCGCGCGAGCAGCTTCGGTTCGGCACCGAAGCGGGTGCCGCGCCCGGCGGCGAGCAGGACGGCACCGATTGCGATGTCAGGCATCGTCGGCCGCGCTCGGTTCGCCCGATCGCGGCTGCGGCCGCGAGACGATCTCCATCAGCAGTCCGCCGACACCGAGCGCGACGATGTCCGCGCGGGTGACGGGCAGGTCCGCGAGCAGGCGGTGCAGCACCCAGTCGAACCCGTTCTCCTTGGGCGAGCGGGCGCAGCCCGGCGCGCCGATCACCGGAACGTCCCCCAGCGCTCCGAGCAGCAGCAGGTTCCCGGGATCGACCGGCATGCCGAAATGGATCACCGCGCCGCCCGCAGCCGCGATGCCGGCCGGGATCACGTCGCGGCGGTCGGCGATGGCCGAGGCGCCGAACACGATCGCCAGGTCGGCGCCGTCCAGCGCGGTCGCCGCGGCCAGCGCCTCGGCGACCGCGCCGGCCGCGTGCGGAACGCGACGGTCGGCAACGATCTCGGCGCCGGTCGGCGCGAGCCGATCCGCGAGGGCGGTCAGGGTCCCGTCGACGGTGGTCTCCTTCAGGCTCGGCAGCCGCGTCGAGACCACGCCGACCCGGCGGCGGCGATAGGGCGAGACCCGCAACGCGCCGACCGGCGCGGCGGCGCACGCATGCGCCAGGACCGTTCCCGGCACCGCGTAGGGGATGATCTTGATCGTCGCGACCATCTCGCCGGCCACCACGGGCTTGAACGGCGGCAGCGTCGCCGCGGTGATCGCCTCGTCGACGTCGTTAACCGCATCGATGCCGGCTCGATCCACGACCAGAACGCCGGGCGCGACCGCGAAGAGGTTGCAGCGTCCGGTGAACGGCGGCTCGCACCGCAGGCCGGTCCCGGCGAGGTGCCGCGCCAGGGTCTCGGCGGCCTCGTCCTCGCCGACGTCGCCCGGCTCCAGGGAAACGGCCACCAGATCGCGCACGCCCTCGGCCGCGAGGCCTGCAATCGTTTCGGGCGAGATCGCCCGGCCCTTGCGCAGGGTCGCGCCGCCCGCCTTGATGGTGTGGGCGGCGATGAGGCCGAGCGCGGATCCGACCGGAACCGGCCCGAACTTCACGAAGCTGCCTCGCGCGGCGCCCGACGCAGGGCGGCGACGATCTGCGCCATCACCGACAGCGCGATCTCGGCCGGGCTGACCGCGCCGATGGCGAGCCCGATCGGGGCGCGGATGCGGGCCAGCTGCGCCTCGGAATAGCCGGCCTCAATCAGCCGGACCGCGCGCGCCGCGTGGGTTTTCCGCGAGCCGAGCGCGCCGATGTAGAAGCACTCCGCCGAGAGCGCGGCCTTCAAAGCCGGATCGTCGATCTTGGGATCGTGGGTCAGCGCGGCGAGCGCGCAGTAGCGATCCAGCGGCGGCACAGCGCCGCCGAGGGCCGCGTCCGGCCAATCCGCCACCAGCGCGACGCCCGGAAACCGCTCGGGGCTGGCGAAGGCGGTGCGCGGGTCGATCACCGTCAGCGCAAGATCGAGCGCGGCGGCCATCGGCACCAGGGCCTGGGTGATGTGCACGGCTCCGACCACGACGAGCCGGACCGGCGGCACCTGGACCGTGAGGAACAGCGTCCGGCCGTCCGCCTCGACGAGGCCGCTCCGGCCTGCGGCGAGGTGCCGACCGAGCGGTTCGGCGAGGGCGTCGGCGGCGATATCGGCCTCCCGCACCAGGCGCTGCCCGCCGTCGGCGATGTCGGTGACGAGGATCGCGGCGCGGCGGGCGGCGCGCTCGGCGTTGAGGCCTTCGAGGATGTCGGCGCGCATGTCAGTCGATCCGCTCGACGAAGATTCGGATGCGGCCGCCGCAGGAGAGCCCGACCCGCCACGCGGTCTCGTCGGCGACGCCGAACTCGATCACCCGCGGCTTGCCGTCGGCGATGGCGTCGGCGGCTTCCGTGATGACGGCGCCCTCGACGCAACCGCCGGAGACCGAACCGAGAAAGTTGCCCTCGCCGTCGACGACGAGGTGGCTGCCGACCGGACGCGGCGCCGATCCCCAGGTCTCGATCACAGTCGCGAGCGCCACGTCGCGGCCGTCGCGTCGCCAGGACGCGGCGGTGTTCAGGATGTCGGCTTCGGTCGAGATCATCGGCGTGCCTCGAAGGCCGCGCGCGCCGGCCTCAGGATGCGGGAGCCCAGTCTCGGGCCGAGAGGTTCAGGTATGGCATCGTGGGCGGGGCGCAAGGCGCGCGCAGCGGCGGTGTTGCACGGAACGCATGACGACCGACTTCACGCGTCGGTGCAAACGCCGGCCGTCGCCGCGTCCAAGCGTTCAGCGCCCGCTGCGCCGGGTCGCCACGGTGGCGAGCGCGGCCAGGTCCTTGTCGCCGTCGCCGTGCGCGATCGCGTCGATGAGGTTGTCCCGAAGGACGCTCGCGAACGGCATCGGCACGTTCACCGCCGCCGCGGCGCCGAGGGCGAGGCCGATATCCTTGGCGCCGAGGCGGAGGCCGAAGCCCGGCGGCTCGTAGCGGTTCGCGGCGATCGACGCGCCGTAGCCCTTGTAGACCGGCGAGGCGAACAGCGTGCCGGTGAGCATGTCCAGAAGGTCGGCGCCGGCCACCCCATGACCTTCGGCGAAGGCGGCGGCCTCGCCCATCGCCTCGATCGCCGAGACCAGCATGAAGTTGCCGGCGAGCTTCACGGCATTGGCCTGATGCGGCTCGGTGCCGAAGCGCCACGTCTTCGTGCCCATCGCGTCGAGGAGCGGGGCTGCGCGGTCGATCGCGCCGGCATCGCCCGCGGCGATGATATTGAGGGCGCCCGCTGCGGCCGCGTCCGGCCGCCCGAACACAGGGGCGCCGACATAGGCGATGCCGGCGCGCGCGTGGATCGCGGCCAGTTCCTGCGCCAAGGCGACGGAGATCGTGCTCATCGACAGGTGGATCGCCGGCCGGCCTGCGCCGTCGAGCAGCCCGCCCTCGACGATGACGGAGCGCAGTGCCGCGTCGTCCGACAGCATGGTGATCGCCGCGTCGCCCGCGAACGCCTCGGCCGCGCTCGCCACCGGCGTCGCGCCGGAGATCCCGTGCGCAGCATCCGGGGTCCGGTTCCAGACGCGGACGGTGTGCCCGGCCTCGACCAGCTTGGCCGCCATGGCGCGCCCCATGCGCCCGAGCCCTATGAATCCGACGTCCATGCGCTTCCTGCCTTCCGATGCCCGCTCGGCCTCAACGCCGATCGCGCCGGTCCGATGCAAGGCTCGGCCGTTCATTCCGCCGCGGCGGCGATCCGGGTCTCGGCGGGTTCGGCCGGGATCGCGGCGGCCAGCGGCAGCTCGATCGCGGCGGAGAGGCCGCCTTCCGGGCGATTCGTCAGGGTGAGCCAGCCGTCATGCGCTTCGACGATGGCGAGCACGATCGACAGCCCGAGGCCGAAGCCGCTCGCGTCGTTGAGATTGCGGGCCCGGTCGCCGCGAACGAACGGCTGCAGCATCGCGTCGCGCTCGGCTTCGGGAATGCCGGGGCCGGTGTCGCCGACCACGATGCGGACGCCCCGCGGCGTCTGCTCCATCGAGAGGCGCGCGCCGCCGCCGTACTTGACCGCGTTGTCGACGAGGTTGGTGATCGCCCGCTCGAGCTCGTCGGGCTTTCCGCGGACGAGCACGTGGCGGCTCTGCGTGACGAAGACGTCGGCGCCGACGTCGCTGAACCCGTCGCAGACCGTCTGCACCACCGAGGCGAGGTCGATCAGCGTCCGCGCGCTCGACGCGCCGCCCTGGCCGTCGCGGACGAAGGACAGGGCCGCCTCGACGAGCGCGTTCATCTGGTCAAGATCGCGCAGCGTCATGATGCGGGTGTGGTCGTCGTCGATGAACTCCGCGCGCAGCCGCAGCCGGGTGATCGGCGTGCGCAGGTCGTGGCTGATCGCGGCCAGCATCTGCGTGCGGTCGTCGATCAGGCGCCGCACGCGGTTGCGCATCCGGTCGAGGGCGCGGGAGACCGCGATCACCTCCCGCGGGCCGGCCTCGGGCAGCGCCACGTGGTCGTCCCCGGTGCCGAAGGCCTCGGCGGCGCCGGCGAGCCGCGCCAGGGGCGCCGTCAGCGCCCGCGTCGCCCACACCGAGAGCAGCGCCAGCGTCAGGGCGAGGAAGATCACGGTGAAGATGATCGCGCCTTCGTGCGGCGGCCTGAGCGGGTCGTCGGGCAGGCTCGCCTGCAGCCGCGCACCGTTCGGCGTGACGATCCCGAGGCGGAGGTAGCCGTCGGCGCGCATCTCCGGCCCGCCGATCTCGACCACGGTCAGCGCCCGGCCGAAGCCGTTGCGCAGGCGGCGGACGACCGGGCGGTTGAGGCCTTCGCCCTCGGCAGCGGTCCCGGTCCAGGGTGCGATCTGAAGGTTCGGCACGCTGCGTGCCGCATTCGCCAGCAGGGCGTCGCGGTCCGGCACGGGAACGTTGTCGAGGAGGCGGGCGACGATCGCGAGGCGCCCTGCCGCGACGCCGGGATGGTCGTCCGGCTTCCAGGGCTCGCGCAGGAGCACGAAGGCCGTGGTCGCGACCGCGTGCGCGACGACGATCGCGGCCACCACGAGCAGGGCGATCTGCCCGGCGACGCTGCGCGGGCGCAGGCGGCTCCGGATCCGGCCGAACCTCATGAGCGCGTCACCTCCGGCGTGAACAGGTAGCCGCCCGAGCGGATCGTGCGGATGATCTCGGGGTTGCGCGAATCGCGCTCGATCTTCTGGCGGATCCGGCTCACGAGCACGTCGATGCTGCGCTCGAACGGGCCGGCGCTGCGCCCCTGGGTCAGGTCGAGGAGCTGGTCGCGCGAGAGCACGCGGCCCGGGCGCAGGCACAGGGCGTGGAGCAGGTCGAACTCGGCGCCGGTGATCGAGATGCGCGCGCCCTCCGCGCTCAGCACCTGCCGCAGCGAGACGTCGAGCGTCCAGCCGACGAAGTGCATCCGGCGCGCGCCCTCCTCCTCCGCCACCTCGTTGCCGGTGCGGCGCAGGACGGCGCGGATGCGGGCCAGCAGCTCGCGCGGGTTGAACGGCTTGGCGAGATAGTCGTCGGCGCCGATCTCGAGGCCGACGATGCGGTCGATCTCCTCGGCCTTGGCGGTGAGCATCAGGATCGGGATCGCCGAGCTCGCGCGCAGGCGCCGGCACAGGCTGAGGCCGTCCTCGCCCGGCAGCATCAGGTCGAGGACGATGAGGTCGACCCGGCCGTCGGCCAGCGCCCGATCCATCTCCGCGCCGTCGCCGGCGAGGGTGACGCGGCAGGCGTTGCCGCGGAGGTAGCGCGCGACCAGGTTCGCGATCTCGCGGTCGTCCTCGACGATCAGGATATGCGGGCTGGCGGGCGCGTTCATCGGCGGTCGTCTTCGGTCGCGTCCCGACGGGACTTCGCGGCTCCTTATGGCCCGAGACGCGCGACGATCGAAGATGGGGGGCGGCGGCAAATTTGTAACGGCGTGTTTCCCATGCGCGCTTCGGTGTGCGGCATCTCGAGGACGCAAGACGTTGCGTCCGCGAAACCACGCGACAGCTTGCGGCGACGGCGATCAGTACCCGCGGGCTCTGTCCACACCCGCCGGCACCCGTCCGGTGCTGCGGAAGGCCGCCACGGCCCCGGCGACGATCGCGGCCGCCGAGGCTTCGTCGGTCGGCGCCGCGACGTGGGGCAGGACCGTGACGTTCGGGTGGTCCCAGGCCGGGTGGTCGCGGGGCAGCGGCTCCTGCGCGAACACGTCGAGTACCGCGTGCCCGACCCGTCCGTCATCGAGCGCCTGCCACAGGTCGGCCTCGACGAGGTGGGCGCCGCGGCCGAAGTTGATCACGCCGGCACCCGGCGCCAGCCGGGCGAAGCAGGCGCGATCGAGGATGCCGCGTGTCTCAGCGGTGAGCGGCAGCAGGTTGACGAGGTAGGCCGCGCCGTCCAGCGCCCTGCCGAGGCCGTCGCGGCCGGAATGCGCAATCAACCCCGGAATCGCGGTGCCCGATCGGCTCCAGCCGCGGACGGGAAAGCCGAGCCCGAGCAGCAGCTCGGCCGAGGCCCGCCCCATCTCGCCCATCCCGAGGATCGCAACCGGGCACGCGCCGGCCGCGCGGGCCGGGTGCTGGCGCCATTCGCGGCGGCGTTGCTGCGCGGCGTAGAGCGGGAGATCGCGGTGCAGCGCGAGCACGCAGGCCGCGACGGTCTCGGCCATCGTTCGCGCCAGCGTCGGATCGACGAGACGGACGACGGTGACCGGCGGCAGCGTCGCGTCCTGCAGCAGGCGCTCGACGCCGGCCCACAGGCTGTGCACCCAGGCGAGCGACGGCAGTCCGGCCAGCGCCCCCGGAACCGGGTTGGCGACGATCGCGATGGCGACCGTCGAGCGATCGAACTCGTCGGCAGCCGTCACGATGCGTTCGTCCGGCATCGCACGGGCGAGCGCATCGCGCCAGATCGCCTCCTCGGCGGGCGATTGGCTGGTGGCGAGCAGGATGGGCTCAGGCATGAGGGCGCCTCGATCGGTCGACAGGATTGCTGATAGCCTCGGCATCGGCTTCGAACGGGCCTCCGTGGCCATCGGCGCGGGGCTGCCGGCGGTTCGGCGCAGGGCTCCCGGCCTTTTCGGATCGGTTCTTCGCGCCAGATATCGGTGCCACTCCCTCGATCCGACCTGTGAGCGAAGAATGGCCAAGCCCGTCCATGCGATGATCCGCGTCCGCGACGAGGCGCGCTCGGTCGCCTATTACGAGGCGGCCTTCGGGCTCGCCATCTCCGACCGCTTCGACTTTCCCGATTTCACCCTCGTCTACATGCGCGCGCCGGATTCGCCCTTCGAAATCGAGCTGACGGTCAACAAGGACCGGACCGAGGCCTACGACCTCGGCGACGGCTACGGCCACGTCGCCGTCACCGTCGCGGATCTCGCCGCCGAGCACGCCCGCTTCACCCGCGAGGGGCTTCCGGCGACGGACATGAAGACGCTCAAGCACGGCGACACCGAGCTGGCGCGGTTCTTCTTCGCCACGGACCCCGACGGCTACAAGATCGAGGTGATCCAGCGCGGCGGCCGCTTCGCCTGACCCCGACACGAACCGACGAGACCATGACCCGCATGAACGGCCCGACCCGCATCGTCTGCCTCCGCCACGGCGAATCGACCTTCAACGCCGCCCACCGCGCGACCGGCCGCGATCCCGACCATCGCGACGCCCGCCTGACGCCGCGCGGCCGGGAGCAGGCGCGCGCGGCGCGGGCGGCGCTCTCCGAGATCCCGTTCGACCTCGTGGTGGTCTCGCCGCTGACCCGCGCGATCGAGACGACCGCGCTGGTCTTCGCCGACCATCCGGCCGAGCCGAAGCTCCTCGTCGAGGTGCTGCATCGGGAGTGCCAGGAGAGCAGCTGCGACGTCGGCCGGGTCGCCTCCGAGATCGCGGCGGAGTTCCCGCATCTGGACGTGGGGCACCTGCCCGAGGTGTGGTGGCACGCCGAGGAGGGGTCCGACGTCGGCGGTCATCCGGTCGAGCCGCGGCACCTGTTCGACCAGCGCGTCGCCGGGTTTCGCGAATGGCTGCGCGCGCGGCCCGAGCGGACGATCGCAGTGGTCGGCCATGGCACGTTCTTCTTCCACCTCACCGGCGTCTGGCTCGACAACTGCGAGACCGTCGAGCTCGATCTCGACGCGGCTTCCGCCGCCGCCTGATGTGAAGGCGTGATCGCGGCTCAGGCGTGCGCGGCCGATCGGGCGGCGTCGAGGCGGTCGCGCGCGGCGAACAGGTCGATGTCGGGCGCCTGCCGCCCGATCCGCAGTGCGCCGTCGAGGATCACGGCCGCCCGCGCCCACGTGTCCGGGGCGAACGGCGCCGCCCCCTCGGCGATCTCCGCCGCGCAGCGCGGATCCTCCGCTGCGCGGATCGCCGCGCTTGCGGTGCGGGAGACCGCGGCCGCCAATGCTCCGGAGACCCAGGCGCGCTGACCCGATGCGGCCTGCGCTCGCGCTCCACCCGCCCAGGCGGCCGAACGCGCGGCCGCCAGCGCCTCGTCGAGATCCGCCGCGGCGGCGCAGCGGGTGGCGAGGGCGGCGAATCCGGCCCGCTCGAGCAGCGGCGGGAGAAGGCTGCGGATGCTTTCGAGGGCCAGAAAGGCCGTCCGCTCCGCCTCGACCGCCGGCGTGTCGGCGGAGCCGGACAGGCGCAGGACGAAGGCCATCAGGCGGTGGCGCTCGCCGTCCGGCATCGCGTCGTTGAGGCCGAGGGCGTAGGCCGCGAGCGGGCGCGAGAAGCAGGGCGGGCATTCGTCGCTCGACCGGATCGCGCGGTAGGGCAGCCCCGCGGCGACGAGGGCCGCCTCGTTGATGCAGGTGCCGCCGTCGGGTCCCGGAAACGGGTGCGAGCCCGAGAGCAGCCGCCAGTTCAGGATGTGGTCGAACCCTGCCATGCGGCGCCTCGCGTGCCGGGCTCCCCGCCCGGACCGGAGCGTGGCATGGCGGCGTGCCGTTGGCGAGGGGCGATCAGCCGCCGATGTCGAGCGCGAGGCCCGACAGCATCGCCAGCCCGAGCACCAGCACGAAGGCGCCGGCCAGCAGCTCGAGCGCGCCGATCGCCACGACGCCCGCGCGTCCGCGACCGCCGGCGATCCGCAGGGCGGCGCCCTTGGCGAAGACCGCGAGGCTCGCCAGCGCGCCGGTGGTGAGCGCCGTGCCGAGCGCCATGGCGAAGACCGCGAGGACGCCCGCAGCCAGCATGTTCTGCGCGGCGGCGAAGACCAGGATCAGTACCGCTCCGGCGCATGGTCGCGAACCGGCGGCGGCGACCACGCCGGCGCGCTCCCGCCAGGTGTCGAGCGTTTCGAGCGCCCGCGCGTCGGCGAGGCGGGCATGGCCGCATTCGGGCCCGCAGGCGGCGGGCGCGCCGAGGTCGGCGAGGCGCCCGGCCTTGCGCCACGTCACCGCCAGCCCGATCGCGGCGACGAGGGCGAAGCTGACGATCTCGATGGTGTTGCCGGCCCGCGTCATTCCGGCGGCGGTGGCGCCGAGCACGAGGCGGCCGGTCCCGACGATCGCGATCGCCACCAGCGCCTGCAGGATCGCGGCGGCGAAGCTCAAGCCGAAGCCGCGGCGCAAGGCCCGCTCGCCGGCGAACAGGTAGCCGGCGATCACGGCCTTGCCGTGCCCGGGGCCGGCGGCGTGGAAGATGCCGTAGGCGAAGCCGAGCGTGACCAGCGGCATCCAGTCGCCGCCGCCCTTGATCGCGGCGAGCGCGGCCTGAAGGCTGCGCGAAAAGCTAGACTGGATCGCCAGGAGCCAGCCGCCGAGCCCGGTCGCCGACGGCGCGGCCTCGCGGAAGCCGATGCCGAAGGGCGAGCGCGGCGGCGGCGCCGAGAGGCCGGGCGCCGCGAGCCAGACCAGGCCGGCGAGGATCAGGGCCGCGACCGCGACGGCGGCGGCGACCAGCATCAGCCGCGGCGGCCGGCGGCTTGCGGGCTGGACGGCGAGCGTGGCGCCTACGGACATGCGACGAGGATCCGGTTCGCGAACTGCACCCCGTAGCCGGAAGCGGCCGTCAGCGCCTCGAAGAACGCCTCGCTCATCCCGGGGGTCCCGGCCTCCGCCGTCTTGGGCTCGGGGGTCTTCGGCCGCGTCACCGTCGCCGCGCAGCCGCTCGGTGCGCCGACAAGCGTCGCTGCATCCGGCGCCTCGGACAGGCCGAAAGACACGAAGTAGGTCGGGTCGTAGACCTCGAGCGCGAGCACGCCGCGCCCCTGCGCGGGCGGCGTCTTCAGCGGCAGGCGGAAGCTCAGGGTGAGCGTGTCGCCCTCCATCGCCATCCGCGGCTCGACCGGGTCGGCGAAGGCCTGCTCCTTGCCGCCGACCTTCAGCTTGGTGAAGTAACCGAACTCGGCGAGATTCCCGGTGTTCTCGGCGGCGAGGGTCTGAAGCTCGTCCGGCGTCAGCTTGCCGTCCTTGTTCGCGTCGAGCCCCTGGGTGACGAAGGCGGTGTAGGCGGCGTCGAAGGTCCAGACGTGGCGCACCGCGACCACCTTGCTGCCCGCGTACCCGATCTCGGCCTTCGCGGTCACCCAGACGTGCGGGTGGGCCGCTGCGGGCGCGACGGCGAAGGTCAGCCATGCGGCGGCCAGGGCAGGACGAAGGATCGCGGCTGTCGGCTTCATGCGTTTGGGACGCTCGCGGCGCTGTGGTGAAGGATCCGTTAGGCGCGGGCCACCTTGTCCGCAGGCGCTGGGGCGAAAGCGAGGCGGAGCGCGACGCGGCCGATGCGCGGAGCGGTCGAGCGGGTGGCCCGAGGCATTGTCGTCATGGCCATGGCGGGCCGATCGTATTACCCGAGCGGACCGAAGGTCGGCCGCCGCCCCGGCCAGATCCCGCGCCGTTCGCCCGCACCGTCATCCAACCGTCATGATGGCGTCGCAGGCAGGCGCCGACCCGTCAGGCCAGAGGCTTTCCATGGACTTTCACCGCCGCTTCACCGTGCTGATGTGCGCGCCGGCCTTCGATCCGGACGATCTGGAAGGCGTCCGCGTCGCGCAGATCGTCACCGCGGTCGAGGGGCGCGGCTTCGAGGTGATCCGGGCGCGGCGCGTCGAGGATGCGGCGATCGCCGTGCAGACCGACGCGGCGATCGGCTGCATGGTGGTCGACTGGGGCAAGCGCGGCCTCGACGGCAAGGCGGCCTCGCTGATCGACATGATGCGGCGGCGCGGCCTCGAGATGCCGATCGTCATCCTCGTGCGCCGCAAGCGGCTTGAGGACATCCCGGTCGAGCTGCTCGACTTCATCGACGGCTACATCTTCCTGGCGGAGGAGACGCCGGAATTCATTGCCCGCGGCCTCGTCTCCCGCGTGACCCAGTACGCCGAGACCCTGAAGACGCCGTTCTTCGGCGCGCTCGTCGACTACGCCGAGAAGGGCAACCAGCTCTGGACCTGCCCCGGCCACAACGGCGGCATCTTCTACAACCGCTCGCCGATCGGGCGGATCTTCGTCGAGCACCTCGGCGAGGCGATCTTCCGCGACGACCTCGACAACTCGGTCCTCGACCTCGGCGATCTCCTGACCCACGAGGGGCCGGCGCTGAAGGCGCAGAAGGAGGCGGCGCAGATCTTCGGGGCGGAGAAGACCTACTTCGTCCTCAACGGCACCTCGGCCTCGAACAAGGTGGTGCTCGGGTCTCTGGTCGCGGAGGGCGACCTCGTCCTGTTCGATCGCAACAACCACAAGGCCGCCCATCACGGCGCCCTGATGCTCGCCGGCGGCATCCCGATCTTCCTCGAGACCGATCGCAACGCCTACGGGCTGATCGGGCCGATCTACCACGAGGCACTGGACGAGACCGCCATCCGCGAGAAGATCCGCCGCAACCCGCTGGTCGAGGACAAGGAGGCGTGGCGCCGCGAGCGTCCGTTCCGCGTCGCGGTGATCGAGCAGTGCACCTACGACGGCACGATCCTCGACGCGCAGGGCGTCGTCGAGCGGATCGGGCACCTGTGCGACTACATCCTGTTCGACGAGGCCTGGGCCGGCTTCATGAAGTTCCACCCGCTCTTCGTCGGCCGCTTCGCCATGGGCCTGAAGGGGCTCGATGAGACCTCGCCGGGCATCATCGCCACGCAATCGACCCACAAGCAGCTCGCGAGCTTCAGCCAAGCCTCGCAGATCCACACCAAGGACGGGCACATCCGCGGCCAGACCCGGCGCGTCGAGCACCGCCGCCTCAACGAAAGCTTCCTCGTCCACGCCTCGACCTCGCCGTTCTACCCGATCTTCGCCTCGCTGGACGTCGGGGCGCAGATGATGAAGGGCCGCTCGGGCATGATCCTGTGGGACGACACGATCCGTCTCGGGATCGAGTGGCGCAAGAAGGTCCGCGCCATCCGCCGCGAGTTCGAGGAGAAGGAGGGCGATCCGAACCGGCGCTGGTTCTTCGACGCCTTCGTGCCCGACGTGACCCCCGGCCCGGACGGCGTCAACGTGCCGTGGGAGAGCCTGACGACGGACGTGCTCGCCTCGGACCCGAAGCACTGGGAGCTGCGCCCCGGCGCGCGCTGGCACGGCTTCACCCATGTCGGGCCCGAGGCCTCGCCCGGCTACGCGATGACCGACCCGAACAAGCTGACGGTGCTGACGCCGGGCTTCGACCGGGCGACCGGGGAATATGCCGCCCACGGCGTTCCGGCCCCGATCGTCGCGCAGTACCTGCGCGAGAACCGCATCGTCGCCGAGAAGAACGACCTGAACTCGCTGCTCTTCCTGCTGACCCCCGGCGTCGAATCCTCGAAGGCCGGCACGCTGATCTCGGGCCTGGTCGCCTTCAAGCGCCTGCACGACGACAACGTGCTCCTGGAGGACGCGATGCCGGAGTTCGTGCGGCGGCGCCCGAACCGCTACCGCGGCGTGCGGCTTCGCGACCTTTGCGCCGACTTCCACGCCTTCCACCGCGAGCACGGCACCTCGATGCTCCAGCGCAAGCAGTTCCAGCCCGAGCACCTGCCCGAGATGGTGATGGCGCCCAAGGCCGCGGCGCAGATGCTGACCCGCAACAACGTCGATTTCGTCCCGATTGCCGAAGCCGAGGGGCGTGTGGCGACGACCTTGCTTCTGGTCTACCCGCCCGGGATCGGCACGGTGCTGCCCGGCGAGCGAATCGATGAGCGGGCCAAGCCGATGCTGGACTATTTCAAGATGTTCGAGCGCTCCGCGAACCTGTTTCCCGGCTTCGAGGCCGAGATTCAGGGCGTGTACCGTCAGGTCGAGCCGGACGGGCAGATCCGCTTCCACACCTACGTCATGCGCGAGGCGCGCTGATGGAGGACGCGGGCCCGGCGGGCGACTTCGCGATCCCAGAGCCGGCCGCGTCCTGCGCCGACATCGTCATCCGCCCGTCGTCGGACGCGGACCTCGCAGCGATGGTGGCGATCTACGAGCACCACATCCGCCGCGGCGTCGGCGACGTCGGCGACTTCGAGGAGGATCGCCTCCTCCCCGACGACCTGCGCCGGCGCCGCAAGACCATGCGCAAGAAGCGCCTGCCCCACCTCGTCGCCGACCGGAACGGTCAGGTCGCGGGCTACGCCTACGCGGTGCCGTTCCGGAAGCGGCCGGCCTACCGCTACACGCTCAAGCACTCGATCTACGTGCATCCCGAGCACCTGCATGCCGGGATCGGCCGACGCCTGCTGCCGGCGCTGATCGAGGCCTGCGCCGCGGGCGGCTACCGTCAGATGATCGGCTACATCGATTCCGAGAACGCGGCTTCGCTGCGCCTGCACGAGGCCTGCGGCTTCGTCCGCGTCGGCCACCTGCCCGCGGTCGGCTACAAGTACGGCCGCTGGAGCGACAGCGTGATGGTGCAATGCGCCCTCGGCTCCGGCTCCGACGACCAGCCCTCGACGTGGCGGAAGCCGGTGGAGGCGCTGGTGGCGGGGCACGACTGGACCGGCAAGTAGCCGGGGCCCGACGCCCGCCGGTGCGCTGCGGCGAACTCCCGCCGGCGCGGCACGTTGTCGGACACCCGCGCTCGCGGCCCGGCGGACCGTCCATCGCCGTGAGCCGCGCGACCGCCTGCGACAAAGGACCCGGCATGCCCCGCTCCGACAGCCCCGTGCTGCAGCCCTACACCCTCGGCGACCTCACCCTCAGCAACCGCATCGTGATGGCGCCGCTGACCCGGAGCCGTTCCTCGACCGACGGCGTGCCGCCGGATTTCGCCGCTGATTATTACGGCCAGCGCGCCACCGCGGGGCTGATCATCTCGGAGGCGACCAACATCTCGCCGCAGGCCGTCGGCTACGCCTACACGCCGGGGATCTGGTCGGAGGCGCAGGTCGAGGCCTGGCGCCGGATCGTCGGCACGGTGCACGCCAACGGCGGCCGCATCTTCCTGCAGCTCTGGCACACGGGCCGGATCTCGCATCCCGACCTGCAGCCGGAACATCGGCCGCCGGTCTCGGCCTCGGCGATCCGGCCGGAGGGCACCGCCTTCACCGAGGAGGGCATGAAGGCGCACGTGACGCCGCGCGCCCTGGAGGCCGACGAGATCCCGGGAATCGTCGAGGATTACCGGCGCGCCGCCGAGAACGCGAAGCGCGCCGGGTTCGACGGCGTCGAGATCCACTCGGCCAACAACTATCTGCTCGAGCAGTTCGTCCGCGATTCGACGAACACGCGCACCGACGCGTATGGCGGATCGATCGAGAACCGGCTGCGGTTTCCGCTCGCGGTGGTGAAGGCGGTCACGGACGTCTGGGGCGGCGGTCACCGTGTCGGCATCCGCCTCTCGCCGGCGACGACCGAGCCCGGCAAGACGCCCCTCGACAGCGATCCGCACGCGACCTTCGGCGCCTACGTCGATGCGCTGTCGAAGTTCGGCCTTCTCTACATCCACACCATCGAGGGCGTGACCCAGCAGACCCGCGACGTGCCCGACAGCGTCGACTTCCTCGACCTGCGGAAGCGCTTTTCGGGGGCCTATGTCGGCAACAACCAGTACACGCTGGAGCTGGCCGAGAAGGAGCTCGCGGATGGGCACGCCGACCTGTTCAGCTTCGGCCGGCCCTACATCGCCAATCCCGACCTCGTGGGACGGCTGGCGTCCGGTGCCCCTCTCGCCGAGGCGCCGAAGCCGTACTGGTATGGCGGCGGTGCCAACGGCTACTCGGATTGGCCCGGCATGAATGGGCCGGTAGCGATCAAGCGCTGACGCTCGGACCCGGCGCGCTCACAGGGCGCGTTGGGCCGCGCGCGAGGATCAGTGCTGCAGGATCTTCGACAGGAACTGCTGCGCGCGCTCGCTGCGCGGCTGGCCGAAAAAGTCGTCCTTGCGGGCGTCCTCGACGATCTCGCCGCGATCCATGAAGATGACCCGGTCGGCGACCTTGCGGGCAAAGCCCATCTCGTGGGTCACCACCATCATGGTCATGCCCTCCTTGGCAAGCTCGACCATCACGTCGAGCACCTCGCCGACCATCTCGGGATCGAGCGCCGAGGTCGGCTCGTCGAACAGCATCACCACCGGGTTCATCGCCAGCGCGCGGGCGATCGCCACGCGCTGCTGCTGACCGCCGGAGAGCTGGCCGGGATACTTGTTCGCGTGCGCCGACAGGCCGACGCGGGCGAGCAGGTCGAGCCCCTTCTTCTTCGCCTCCTCGGCCGGGCGCTTCAGCACCTTGCGCTGGGCGACGGTGAGATTCTCGGTGATCGAGAGGTGCGGAAACAGCTCGAAGTGCTGGAACACCATCCCCACGCGGGAGCGGAGCTTCGGCAGGTCGGTGGCCTTGTCGACGACCTTGGTGTCGTTGACCGTGATCTGGCCCTTCTGGATCGGCTCCAGAGCGTTGACGCACTTGATCAGGGTCGACTTGCCCGAGCCCGAGGGGCCGCAGACCACCACGACCTCGCCCTTAGCGACCTGCGTGGTGCAGTTCGTCAGCACCTGAAAGTCGCCGTACCACTTGCTGACGTTGTCGATGGCGATCATCGGCGCGCCGGTCGCGAGCTTCGGCGGCGGGCTCGACAGCGGGCCGGACTGCAGGCCGGCATCCGTCGGCGCGACGGAGCCGGGAGCGACGGGGGTCTTCGCGGTGGGGGCCGGCATCGGCGTCGAGGTCATAACGCGGTCCTTGTACGGCGATCAGCGGATGATGGCGACGCGGCGCTGCAGCCGGCGCACCAGGAACGAGGCCGAGAAGCACACGGCGAAGTAGACGACCGCGGCGAACAGGTACATCTCGACCAGGCGCCCGTCGCGCTGGGCCACCTTCGAGGCCGCCCCCAGGAAGTCGGTCAGCGACAGCACGTAGACCAGCGAGGTATCCTGGAAGAGCACGATCGTCTGCGTCAGCAGCAGCGGCAGCATGTTGCGGAAGGCCTGCGGCAGCACGACGGTGATCATCGTCTGCGCGTAGGTCATGCCCAGCGCGTAGGCCGCCCCGGTCTGCCCCTTCGGGATCGACTGGATGCCGGCGCGCATGATCTCGGAGAAGTAGGCCGCCTCGAACAGCGTGAAGGTGATGAGCGCTGAGGAGAAGGCGCCGACCTGGATCGGGCGCGAGGCGCCGGTGAGGTAGGCGCCGATATAGGGCACCAGAAAGTAGAACCAGAAGATCACCAGCACGAGCGGCAGGGAGCGCATCAGCTCGACATAGACCTTGGCCACGTGCTTGAGGCCGGGCACGCCCGAGAGGCGCGCCATCGCCAGCAGGGTCCCGAGGATGACGCCCATGCCGGCGGCGAGCGCGGTCAGGGTGACGGTGAAGACCATGCCCTGACCGAACAGGTAGGGCAGCGATCCGAAGACGACGCCGAAATCGAAGTTCGAGAACATCAGCGCTGCCCGGGAACCGCCACGCTGCGCTCCAGGAGGGACGCGAGCAGGATGACGACGAGGTTAGTGAGGACGTACAGGATGGTCGCCGCCGTGAACGCTTCGAACACCTGGAACGAGAATTCCTGCATCGAGCGCGCGCGGGCCGTCAGCTCGAGCAGGCCGATGGTGAGGGCGACGGAGGTGTTTTTGAGGTTGTTCAGGAACTCCGAGGTCATCGGCGGCAGGATGATCCGGTAGGCGTTCGGCAGCAGCACGTAGCGATAGGTCTGGTAGACCGTGAAGCCCATCGCGGTGCCGGCGAGGCGCTGGCCCCGGGGCAGCGACAGGATGCCGGCGCGGACCTGCTCGGCGACGCGGGAGGCGGTGAAGAACCCCAGGCAGACGACGCCGGTGTAGAACGGGGCGTTCGGCAGCTGCTTCAGCGCGTTGCCCCACGCCTGCGGCAGCACCTCCGGAAGCACGAAGTACCACAGGAACATCTGCACCAGCAGCGGGATGTTGCGGAACAGCTCGACATAGGCCGTGCCGACGGCATTGGCGCCCTTGGAGGGCAGCGTCCGCATCACGCCGATTAGCGAGCCGAGAAAGAAGGCGATGATCCAGGAACAGAGCGCGGTCGCGATCGTCCAGACCAGGCCCGAGAGCAGCATGTCGGCGTAGGTGCCGGTGCCTTCGGGCGATTGTTCGAAGAAGATGCCCCAGTTCCAGTTGTAGTTCATCGCCCGCGCTTCACCGTTCTCGTTCGTTCGATCCGTGTCGCGGATCCCGGGCGGCAGTGCCGCCCGGGATCCGCCGGCTCAGGCTCAGTAGGCGGCCGGGTCGGCGCTGTCGCTCGGGCTCTTGAACTGCTTGGCCATCGCCTCGCTCATCGGAAGCTTGAGGTTGATGTTGCGCGGCGGGATCGGCTTCTCGAACCACTTGCTGTAGAGCGCCTTGCCCTCGGGGCTCTCGTACAAAGCCTTCGTCGCGGCATCCGCCACCGCCTTGAACGGCGCGTCGTCCTTGCGCAGCATAATGCCGTAGGGCTCGGGCTTCGACAGGGCTTCCGTCGAGATCTCGTAGGCGTCGGGGGTCTTGGAGCCGGCGACCAGCGAGGCGAGCAGCACGTCGTCCATCACGAAGGCGACGGCACGGCCGGTCTCGACCATCAGGAACGCCTCGGCGTGGTCCTTGGCGGGCAGGATCGTCAGGCCCATGCTCTTGGCGGTGTTGGCCTCGTTGATCTGCTTGATGTTCGTCGTGCCCGAGGTCGAGACCACGGTCTTGCCCTTGAGGTCGTCGATCGTGTGCAGCTTGGCGTCCTTCTTCGAGACGTAGCGCGTCGCCGTCAGGAAGTGGGTGTTGGTGAATGCCGCCTGCTTCTGGCGGTCGGCGTTGTTCGTCGTCGAGCCGCACTCGAGATCGATCGTGCCGTTGGCGATCAGCGGGATGCGGGTCGCGGAGGTGACCGGGTTGAGCTTCACCTCCATGCCCGGGAGCTTGAGTTCCTTCTTCACCGCCTCGGCGATCTTGAGGCAGATGTCCATCGCGTAGCCGACCGGCTTCTGGTCGCCGTCGAGGTAGGAGAACGGAACCGAGGAGTCACGGTAGCCGATGGTGAGGGCGTTGGTGTCCTTCACCTTCTTCAGCGTGCCGGTCAGCTCCTGGGCCTGCGCGCCGGCGGAGACCACGGCCGCGCCGAGCGCGAGGGCGACCACGATCCCGCGACGATCGAACTTGGATTGCGTCAAAACGAAACTCCCGAAACGAGCCGCACGAACATGGCGGCGTGTGGCGGACGCGCAGAAAGCGGCCGGCGCTGGCCGTGCCTCTGCAATGATGGTGCCGGAACGGGGGCGGGCGAAGCAAGCTTGGCCGATATGGTGGGGACAACTCTCGCGAGCATCGGGACCGGGTCGTCCCGCACCGTCGCGGGACCGGGACCGATTTCGGTCTTCGTCCGTAAGCGGTCTCTCGCATGGAGCGAGGCCGTCGCGCGTCGGCGTTCACAGGTTCCACCCGGTTGTCGATCCGAACCTCGGAGCCGGGCAATTTCGCCCATGCACGGTGCAGTGTGCACGTTTCGTGAGCGGGCGCACCGGGAATCCGGGGTTCGGCGACGGTTATGCCTGGTAAGCCGCCAATCTGTCTCGCCGCGTGGGCATGAAAGAGCCGCCCCGCGCGGTGCGGGACGGCTCGGACGCGGCGACGCGAGGACGCGCTACTTGGTCAGCTCGTTGCCGGCGTAATCGATGTTGCCGGCCGCGTTCTTCTTCCACTGGTACATCACGTAGTCGGGCTTCGTGATGTCGCCCTTCTTGTCGTAGGCGATCGGGCCGACGACGGTGTCGACCGGCTTGCCCTGGTGCAGCCAGTCCGCGAGCTTCTTGCCGTCGGTCGACCCGGTCTCGGACATGGCCTTGGCCAGCACCTGGACCGCGGCGTACGAGTAGAGGGTGTAGCCCTCCGGATCGATGCCCTTCGCCTTGAAGCCGGCGAGCGCGTCCTTGGCGTTGGGGTTCTTGCGCGCGTCCGGCGGGAACGTCGTCAGCGTGCCCTCCGCCGCCGGCCCGGCGATCGCCACCAGCTCCTTGTCGACGAGGCCGTCGCCGCCCATCAGCGGCGCCTTCAGGCCCTGATCGCTCATCTGGCGCAGGATCAGGCCGGCTTCGGTGTAGTAGCCGCCGAAGTAGACCACGTCGATCTTGGCGGATTTCAGCTTCGACACGAGCGCCGAATAGTCCTTCTCGCCCGGGTTGATGCCCTCGTAGATCGCGTCCTTGCCGCCCTTGGCCTTCAGCGCCTTCAGGGTCTCGTCGGCGAGGCCCTTGCCGTAGGGGGTCTTGTCGTGGACGAAGGCGATCTTCTTGCCCTTGAAGTGCGTTGCGAGATACTCGCCCGCGACCGCGCCCTGCTGGTCGTCGCGGCCGCAGGTGCGGAACACGTTCCAGAGGCCGCGCTCGGTGAACTTCACCGCTGTCGAAGCCGGCGTGACCTGGATGATGCCGGCGTCCTGGTAAACGTCGGAGGCCGGGATCGAGACGCCGGAATTGTAGTCGCCGACCACCACCTTCACGCCGTCGGAGGCGAACTTGTTGGCGACCGAGACGCCCTGCTTCGGATCGGACGCGTCGTCGCCGACGAGGACCGAGAACGTCGTGCCCTTCACCGCCCCGGACTTGTTCAGGTCCTCGACGGCCTGGGTGGCGCCGTTCTTGAGCTGCGTGCCGATCGCGGCGCTGTTGCCGGTGATCGGCGCGGCGATGCCGAGCTTGACCTCGGCCGCCTGGGCCGCCGCGAGCATGGCACCGAGCCCGAGGCCCGCCAGTAGTAACGCTCTCATCTCAAATCCCCTTGGTTGTGATCTGAATTCGGACCGTCGGCGCCGGGCAAGAATCGTGCGCTCGGCACGCGCGCGCGCCGAATGCGATCACGGCCCGCCGGCCGCCGGCTCGCGTGTCCGCCACGTCAGCGGCGAA
>NZ_JAKSXU010000057.1:0-9300 GCF_022829325.1 Methylobacterium sp. J-092
CGCCGTCGCCCCGGTCGCGGCGCAGACCCTGGCCTCGCTGCCCGCCCCCACCATCGCCGCCGCGTCGGTCGGCGCCGCCAAGCCGATCCTCGCCTGGGTCGCCTTCTGCCAGGGCTACCCGGCCGAGTGCGCGGTCGACCCCGCCGAGCCCGCCCGCATCGCCATGACCCCGGCGATCTGGAACACGATCCAGGCCGTCAACCGCCGGGTCAACGCTACGGTGACGCCGGTGACCGACATGGACCACCTCGGCGTTCCCGACCATTGGGACCTGGCCGAGGACGGCTCGGGCGATTGCGAGGACTTTCAGCTGCTCAAGCGCAGCCTGCTGGCCAAGGCCGGCCTGCCGCGCCGCGCCATGCGGATGACCGTGGTCATCGACGAGAAGGGCGAGGGCCACGCCGTGCTCACCCTGATCACCGACCGCGGCGACCTGGTGCTCGACAACAAGACCAGCCAGATCCTGCCCTGGCACCGCACCGGCTACACCTTCATCAAGCGCGAGAGCCAGGACGCCGTCGCCTGGGTCTCCCTCGGCGGCGTCACCTCCCCAGTCACCACCGCCAACCGCTGAGGCTCAGGCGGCCTGGAGCGCCGGCTCGGCCTCGACCTCGGACGGGACGGGTTCTTCCGTCATCTCGGCATCCGCCGGCACGGGCCGCTGCGCCGGACGCTTGAGGGCGTCGCGGCGGATCCGGCCGAGCTGCATCTCGATCCGCCCGATGAAGGCGGTGATGTGGGGGGCGACGCCGCGCAGGCTGGCCAGATCGCGCAGGAGGATGTCGACGGCGAGCGCGCGGTCGGCGTCGGTGGGCGAGGCGGCGAGGAACATCTCCACCGCGTGCTGGGCGATGTCGATCGCCCCCGGGGCGCCGTTCTCGGCGAGAGCCCGGATCATGAGATGGATGGGGGGTTGCGACACGGTTGCGATGATCCCTGGCGGCGCGTTGGCCGGCGTCTTGCTGGGACCCTCGAATGCCGATCCCATGGCACCGGCACGCCGTCACGCCGGTGTCACAGTCTCAAGCCGCGAATCACGCCGGAATCAAGGGCTGATCGACCGTGCAGGGCACGCATACCCATGGCGCATGTGCGGGTGGCGCCCTTACATCACCGCGCGGGATCGGAACCTTTCGCCGCCGCCGTGGTTAATTCGCCCTTAATTTTCGATTGAGCCGCCGACGGGAGCGTGCCAGCTTGGGCGCTTCGGCAGGGCGGAGCATCGAGCATGCGGCACGCGGTTGTCCAGGCGGCAGGTGCCCTCGGCGGCATCCGATGGCGCGATGCGGTGCGGCGCACGGGACGCGCCGCGGCCCTGGGCTTCGCCGGAACGATCCTGATGATCGGGGGCGCCTCCACCCAGCCGCGCATCGCCGCCCATCCGCCCGATGCGGCCACCGCCGTGGAGACCGGGCCGGCGGCGCGGCCGGTGGCGGCCTGGACCGAGTTCTGCCGACGCATGCAGGCCGAATGCGACGTCGACACCCGCGAGCCGGCGACCATCGCGATGAACACCGCCCTGTGGCGGACGCTGGCGAGCGTGAACCGCCGGGTCAACGCACGGATCAGGCCGATCACCGACCAAGCGCACTGGGGCGTCGTCGACCGTTGGGACTTCCCGGATGACGGGTTCGGCGATTGCGAGGATTACCAGCTGCTCAAGCGCCGGATGCTGATCGAGCGCGGGCTTCCCCGGCGTGCCCTGCGGATGACCGTGGTGATCGACGACATCGGCGAGGGCCACGCGGTGCTGATGGTGCGCACCGACCGCGGCGACTTCATCCTCGACAACAAGACCAACACGATCCTGTCGTGGCGCAACACCGGATACGCCTACATCAAGCGCGAGGGGCAGGACGGGCGGGCGTGGGTGACGCTCGACGGCGGCGCGTCGCCGGTGGCGACGGCCAACCGCTGACGGCCCGGCTCAGGCGCCGACGACGAGGGCCGCGAGGTCGAGGGCGACGCGGCCCGAGAGCAGGCCCCAGCCGCAGGCGATGATCGTCGCCAGCATCACGAACGGGATCGGGCGGCCCTCGATCCGGCGTCCGCGCAGGGTGTTGCGCAGGATGATGAACGGAGCGCCGAAGGCCAGCATCGGCAGCGCGGCGACGGCGGTGACGCCGCCGAGCCCGAGCAGGTTGAAGCTCGCGCGGCGCGTCGTGCACAACTCGAACGCGCTCGCGAGCAAACCTGACAGGGCCAAGCCCACGCAGAGCGTCCGGATCGTATCGAGGGCAGCGGGGGCGAGGACCATGACGCGCGCACTCCATCCGAGGATGCGTGCAGTCTAGCCCGGATGTTTACGAAGCGTTAAGCACTTGTGCGGGTTAGCGTTAATTCGTGCACAGGCGAGACGCCGGCCTCAGGCCTCTTCCTCGAGGTCGATGTCGAGGATCGCCATCCGGAACACGAAGGAATCGTCGCCGTCCTCCTTGTCGTCGGAGATCACGCCGATCGACTCCTCGCCGATGTAGACCTCGGCGGAATCGCCGTTCTTCAGTGCCACGATGCGGATGCTGGCATTGGCGAATTTGCGGCGCAGGTAGTCCTGCAGCTTCGCGACTTCGGGCTTGGTCACGCTGTCGAGCCTTTCGGGTTCTTCATGCAGGGTGTCTTCGGCGATGCGCGCCGTGATCGGCGGCCCGCCCGGCGGCCGGGCCACCGCTTGCCACGCCCTCGGCGGTGGAGCAAGCGCGGCGGCCCGCCCGCGTCAGATCCCCTCGGCCATGTGGATGAACTGGTCGATGCTGACGAGCTGATCCATGGCGCGGGCGGGCTCGGCGCAGCCGGCGGTGCCGACGACGCGGGCCGGCACGCCGACCACCGTGGTGTGGGCCGGAACCGGACGCAGGACCACCGAGCCGGCGGCGACCCGGGCGCATTCCCCGACCTCGATGTTGCCGAGGATCTTGGCGCCGGCGCCGATCATCACGCCGCGGCGGATCTTGGGATGGCGGTCGGCGCCCTGCTTGCCGGTGCCGCCCAGCGTCACCGCATGCAGGATCGAGACGTCGTCCTCGATCACCGCGGTGGAGCCAACGACGAGGCCGGTGGCGTGGTCGAGGAACACGCCCCGCCCGATCCGCGCCGCCGGATGGATGTCGCACTGGAACACCTCGGACGACCGGCTCTGGAGGTAGAGGGCGAGGTCGCGCCGGCCCTGGTTCCAGACGTGGTGCGCCAGCCGGTGGGCCTGGATGGCGTGGAACCCCTTGAAGTACAGCACCGGCTCGATCGCGCGGCTGGTCGCGGGATCGCGATCCATCACCGCGACGATGTCGGCCCGGAACGCCTCGCCGATGCGCGGGTCCGCCTGGATCGCCTCGTGGAAGGCATGCGCCACGAGCTCGGACGGCAGCGCAGGATGCCCGAGCCTTGCGGCCACCCGGTGCGAGACCGCGCCCTCCAGGCTGGTATGGTTGAGGATCGTCGCCACGATGAAGGATGCGAGCTGGGGCTCGTCGCGGATCACCGCCTCGGATTCGGCCCGCAGGCGCGACCAGACCGGATCGACGGTGCCGGCGAGCCCGTCGGCGACGGGACGCCCGAGGGCGTGACTGCCAGTCATGGTATGCTCCTCGGTGGCGCGGGACGAAGCCCGATGGCCGGTCGGCGCCGGGGCGCCCCGGCCGGGTCGCGCCGGGTCACGGATGATCACGGGTCGGTTGCGGACCGGCGATGCCCGGTCGTCGCCCGACGCACGCCGAAAGCTTGGGGTGGCGCCGGCCCTCGATCAAGGGTCGTCGCGAGACGCCGGGCACGGCATTGCAACCCTCAGGCGGTCGCTGCCTGCGCCTGGAAGCGCGCCTCGATCGTTTGCGTCAGGCGATCGACCATCACCTCGACGGGGACGTCGGAGGTGTCGACCGTCGCCGAGGCGCGGGCGTAGAGCGGCTCGCGGCTGGCGAGCACCGCCCGCAGCTCCAGCATCGCCGAGGCGTGGTCGCCGGTCATGGCGAGGTGCCCCTGGTCGCGGACCCGCTGCATGTGCTCCTCCGGCCGCGCCTTGAGCCAGACGGTGAAGAACGCCTGCAGAAGGAGGTCGTAGGTCAGGGGCTCGGCGACGATGCCGCCGCTGGTCGCGAGCACCAGCGGGCCGGGATGCTCGGTCAGGCGCCGCAGCGCCGCCTGCTCGAGCCGGCGATAGCCTTCCTGACCGTAGATCGCGAAGATCTCCTGGACCGAGAGCGCGTTCTCGCGCTCGATCTCGGCGTTGAGCTCGATGAACGGCCAGCCGAGGCGTTCCGCGGTCATCCGCCCGAGCGTGGACTTGCCGGCACCGCGCAGGCCGACCACCGCCACGCGGGGGCGCGGCATGCTGCCGTCGCGCGGGCCGCCGGAGAGCGCTTCCTTGGCGGCCGCGATCTGCGCCGGCGAAGCTTGCCCCAGCAGGTCGCGCAGCACCGGCCAATCCGGAATCGCGTCGTTGCCGGTGATCAGGTCGTCGAGGCGCACGCCCATGGCGTCGGCGACGCGCCGCAGCAGGATGATCGAGACGTTGCCCTGCCCGCCCTCGAGCTGGGCGATGTAGCGCTCGGACAGGCCCGACGTCTGCGACAGCAGCTTGCGCGACAGCCCGCGAACCGTGCGCGCATGGCGGACCCGACGACCGAGGTCGTTCAGGAAGAGTGATTCTTGTTCCACCGCGCCGGCCATGGCGTCGTCCGCTTTCCGATTGATCCCAAGCGCGAGACCGGCCTCTCGGCCATCCCGACGCAAGTCATGCGCCGCGAACCTCGCGTGAGGGCGGCCATGACCCGGTCACGCCCGATCTCTCGCGAGACGTCCGGCGCACCCCTGCCCTCGGTGCATGATTGTTCGTCTCAAGGAATTCGAGCGGTTGCGATGCTGCGACGCACAACGCGTCCGCCTCACCGGTCCTCTCGTCCGACGCCCCGTATGTGTTGCGCTGCGGTCCCGCGGTCAACCCGGCGCGCCGATCGTTGTAGGGACAACGGGTGCGGTTTTCCCGCGCGATGTGCTCGGTTCTCTCACTCGGTGGTGAGTGCGGTGGCTTCGAGGACGGGCTCCCCGGCGGGCGTTTTGCGGGGCGCCGCGGGCCGTACGACGGCGGCGAGACGCTCGGCCGAAGGACGGCGCGGCGGCAGCGGCACCGCGACCGTGTCCGCCGCCGGATCGACCGACGTGGCGGCGGCCGGCGTCGGCGCTGCCGGCGTCGCGGCGAGGGTCAGGTTGGAAAGGTCGGCGCTGGCCACCTGGACCGGGGCGCCGAAGGCATCGGGCCGGCGCGGCGGCAGCGGCACCGAGACGGTCTGGGCCGCGCCGGCCGAATCGGCCTGGGGCTGATCGGCCGCCGGATCCTGCGTCGGCCGCAGGCTCGCCATCTCCACCGAATCGCCGGCGCCGAAGGCCGCGGGGCGACGGGGCGGCAGCGGCACCGCGACGGTCTCGGCCGGTGCTGCGGCCGCGGTCGGCGCATAGGCCAGGGCGACGTTGGCGGCGGCGAAATTGGTGTCGGCCGGGGGGGCGCCGGTGAACAGGCTCGCGACCGCGCTCGCCGAGGCGGCGACCGGGGCGACCACGGAGGCGACCTCGGTGGAGATGCCCTGGCGCTTGGCGGCGTAATAGTACCCGCGATTGTAGTAGCCGTAGGCCTGCGTGATGTTGCCCTGCGCCGTGCGGTAGGCGCCGGCGAGGTAGGCGACACCGTATTTGAGGTTCGTCGCCGGGTCGAGGAGGCCGGCGGCGTCGCCCTGGTAGCCGAGGCTGCGCGCGGTGGCGGGCTTGATCTGCATCAGCCCGAGCGCGCTGCCGCCCTTGGCCTTCGGGTTGTAGTTGCTCTCGCGCTTGACCACCGCGTGGACGAAGCTCGCCGGGACGCCGTTCGCCTTCGCGTGCTGCTCGATCAGCGCATCGATGTTGTCGCGGGCTCCCTGCGCGATGGCCGGGACGGTCACGACCGCCAGAGCTGCGGCGAGGAGAAGGCGTCGATGCATCCTGAAGACCCGGTCCCGCTTGTTCTGGTCAAGCTAGGTCGGGGTCAAATGAGGCCGGAAAGCGGCTCGGATGCGGTCGCCGGTGGGCGACGAGACCGGGGGCGCCGACCTGTGCCCGGCATGCCACAGACGTCGCCCTCCGGGCGTCAGGGCAGGATCAGCCGATCGACCGCCTCGGCGAAGCCGTCGGCATCGTTGGTGTCGGTGAGGTCGGTGGCCGCCGCCTTCACCGCCTCCTCGGCGTTGCCCATCGCCACCGAAACCCCGCTGCGCGCGAACATCGCCCCGTCGTTGCCGGCATCGCCGAAGGTGGCGATGCGGTCGCGCGCGATGCCGAGATGCCGGGCCATCCAGTCCACGAAGCCGCCCTTGTCGATGCCCGGCGGCGTCACGTCGAGGTAGTAGGCCTGGGAGCGGTGCACGACCGCGCGGCCCTCCAGGGCGCCGCCGATCTCGGCCTCGCAGGCGGCCAGGTGCGCGTGGTCCCGGCTGACGCCGACGAGCTTGGAGGCGCGGCCCAGCAGGGGGGAAAGGTCGGCGACCACGTTCGGCTCGGCATCGAGGGTCCGGCGCTCGAGGTCCGTATAGGCCCCCGCCGGGTCGCGCAGGCTCCACGAGCCGTCGGCGAAGACCCAGACGTCGAGTTTCGCGGCGACGAGCCGGTCGACCGCATCCCGGGCGGTGGCCTCCGGAATCAGCCGCTCCTCGATCACAACGAGGTCCGGGCCGACCACCGTCGCGCCGTTGAAGGCGCCCATCGGCAGGCGGAGCGCCAGGGTCTCGACGAGGCCGCGCAGGCCGACCGGCGGGCGGGCGGACGCCACGGTGAAGCCGATGCCGGCGGCGTGCAGGCGCGCCACCGCCGCGATCGTCCCCGGGCTCAGGCTCTTGTCGGTGCCGACGAGGGTGCCGTCGACGTCCGAAATCACGAGGTCGATGCGCCGTGCGCTCATGCGGATTCACTTCCGGTCCCGTGGATCTGCGCGACGACCCGCTCCGCGACCGTCTCGGGGGGATCGTCGATCCCGACGACGATCGGGTGCTCGTCGGCGGTCGGCGGTTCGAGGATCGCGAACTGGCTGTCGAGGAGCGCCGGCGCCATGAAATGCCCGTGACGACCCGCCAGCCGGCCGGCGATGAGCGCCCGGCTGCCGTCGAGGTAGACGATCCGCACCCGCCGCGAGCCGCCGGTGAGCACCTCGCGATAGGCGCGGCGCAGGGCCGAGCACACGATCACGCCGGACTCGCCCCGCTCCAGCCGGTGCCGGATCCAGACCGCGATCGAGGCGAGCCAGGGCGCCCGGTCCGCGTCGTCGAGGGCGAGCCCGGCATGCATCTTGGCGACGTGCTCGGGCGTGTGGAAGCTGTCGCCGTCGACGAAGATCCAGCCGAGCCGCTCGGCGACCAGCGCGGCCACCGTGCTCTTGCCCGAGCCCGAGACCCCCATCACCACGAGCACCTGCGCGGCGGGCCGCCCCGCCTGGTCGTTCGATCGGGACAGGCTCACGGGGCTGCGGCTCCGGGTTCGGGTTCGGCGGCGGGATCGCAGCGGACGGATAGCACGCCGCCCGCCCGAGGGGGGAACGGCCGCGTCTCAGCCGGCGCCCTTTCGAAGGCCGGGCTGAAGGTCGGCGACGATCGGGCGGACCGCCCGGTCGCGGAGGAATTGCGGCCCCAGCACCATCCGGAAATAGTCGTACGGGCCGGGCCGCTCGTTCGACATCAGGAACTGGAAATGCATCCGGAACGGCTTCCGGCAGACCTTGGCGTAGGTCTCCGGCGTGAGGATGTCGCGCACCTGCGCGGAGCGCACCAGCGGGTTGGCGATCGGGCCGCCGGCGAGCGGCAGGTCGAGGTCGAGCACGGGGTTGAAGCCGGGGAAGTTCATCCAGTCCTGCGGCGCCTGCACGTCGAGCCAGACGATCCGGCGCGAGGCGATGAGCGTGGCGACCTCGGCGCGGACGTGATCGGCGAAGGGCTGCGCGGCGACGAGGGGCAGGCCGGACCCGAGCGTGACCAGGGCGAGGGCCATGTCGTCCGCCCCGAGCTTCGGGGCGCGGGCCAGGATCCGGGCGGCGACCTCCGCGGCCGTGAGGCCGCCGGTGGAATGGCCGACGATCATCACCTCGTCCGGCCGCTCGCCGCTGGCCTCGGCCTCGGCGATCCGCGCCAGGACGCGGTCGGCGAACACCTCGAGCCGCTCCGCGTAGTCGCGCCGCCAGCCGTTTCCGTGCTGCCAGTTGAACACCCAGTCGTTCAGCAGCTGCCAGAAGAAGAACCGGTTGAGCAGCGCCTCGATCGCGACGATCCAGGCGATCCCGGCGACGACGGCGAGGGGCAGGGTGACCCAGGGCGGCCAGCCGAGGCTGTGCCCGAACCAGTCGCCGAGATGGGCGTGCACCATCGTCCCGATCGCCGCGGACAGGGCCGTGAGCAGTACGACCATGACGAACGGGTAGATGACGACGTTCCCGTAGAGCCAGTTGAGCCGGTAGAACCGGAAGATCAGCCCGCGCAGCAGGGCATGCAGCGTGCCGACGACCAGCAGCAGGACGCTCAGGACCCGCGGCCGGCGGAAATCCCGCGCGACGAGGTCGTCCCAGAGCAGCACGTCGTAGGACGTCGCCGCACGCCCCGGGTCCCGGCCCGGACCGACCGTCCAGCTCTGGACGAGGCCGTCCGGGCTGAGGACCGCCGGGGAGATGTCGGGCCGCGGATCGCCGAACCGCTTCGCGTGCCGGAGGAGCTCGCGCACGAACAGGAGGCGATAGCGGGTCCGCGCCTCCGGGTCGTAGCCGGGAATGAAGAACACGTGCCGTCGGCGCACCGTGCCGGGCCGCTCGGCCTGCAAGTCCGGCGGTGTGTAGGAGAGGGGCAGCCTCATGAGCGAGGAAGTTTTTCCAAGTCGTGCGATGTATCGCGGGGCGGCTCGATTGCCATCCCATAGAGCTTCATTTGTGCGAAAACCAGATCGCGCTTCCGGCGGGCGGCATCCCCTGCCCTTCGACCATCGGATCGCGACGGCTTCGTGTGTGCAGCGGGGATCATCACCCTCGATCCGGGCCTGCGCGGCTCAGTGTGTCCGCCCCGCTACGGACAGGGGGCTTCCGTTCGGCTAGGCGTCGAAGCCTCGAAAACGATCAGGCGATCCTGGATGCGCGTCCTCCCTCTCCTCCTGCTCACTGCGCTCGCGGTGTCGGGCTGCTCGGTTCTCCCGGCTTCGGGTCCGACGGCGCGTGCCGTGGAGGCGGGGGCGGAGCTGTCGACGCCGGAGGGGCTGCTGGCGCGCTACGAGCTGGTGGACGTGACCCCGGCGGTGATCGAGGCCCTGCGCGGGCGC
>NZ_JAKSXU010000148.1:0-5022 GCF_022829325.1 Methylobacterium sp. J-092
GCGCTGCTCCGGCTTCAGCCACGGGCGCCAGTAGGGCGACCTCACGTTCCGCACGTTCGTGACCGGGTGCTGCGGCCCCTTGCTCGACGGCGAGGGGAAGCCCCAGCGCATCATCGCCAACGCGCGCTCGCCCTCGGCCAAGCGCACGATCGGCGCCATCTGGTCGGGGAAGATCGCCGGCAGCGGCGGCAGGTTGCCAGTCTCGTCGCGCTCGACCCCGAAGGCCTTGCGGATCGCGTCCTGGCCCTTGTCGAGGCTGTAGAGGTTGCACATGCGGGCACCGTGCGCCGGTCAGGTCCGCAAGGGCAAGCCAGTGCGCTCATCGCCGCCCTCGATGCCGATCGCGGCACGGCAGGTCCGGCCGTACTGGTTCGGCTGCAGTATCCCGATGCCCGCGGCGGCACCCAGAGCCTTTTGCAGGTGCAGCGGGCCGAGGCGCGGTCCGTCTGAGGTCGGAGAGCTATCGCAGAAGGGACTGGCCGATCCATGTGCGGCCGTTTTAAAGCTCGAACGCGCGGCCCTCGGCGATCCAACTCACAAGCGCGAGCGCGTCACCATCGTTGGGGGGCGTCGATAACGACGACGCTCGATCGGGCATCATCGAGGGATAGGACGGCTCGGTAGGACGACCGCCACGCTACGCCTTCACCGGTCTCTGAGCCCTCTAGATCGTTGGCCATGCCGTCCTCTTCGCTCAGGACGAAAGCAAAGGTAATTCGGCTCGGCGCTGAGTGGTTCGCGACGGCGCCGGCGAGGCCGCACGGTGCCCCCCTAGGCGGTGCTGCTCTGCCGGCGCTCGACTATCAGCCGGTCGCTTAGGGCAACCGGGCGGGACATAATTGATAGGTCATTGCCTTGGCTGTAGATACACGGCCGGATCGAAACTATGGCCGGCCTGATGCCTGGCACCACGGCGCTGAAGGTAGGGGCCAACGACGAGACCGGCGAGCTTAAGAGCGCAACGATCCTAGGTCAGTTCGGCAAGGTGCGGGACGAATTCGCCGAGAGCTTACAAGGCGGGCAAGGCTCAATCACGAGCACACAGATTATTGAACAAAAGCAACCTCGCGCACGTTTGGTCTTAGTATCAACGCGCCGGTATTGGCGCAGCGTGAGGAACATTTATGTTGATTAGAGCACTCGCACTCGCCGCCTCGTGCACTCTGGCTCTGTCCGGCGCTGCGTTCGCGCAAGCGACCGCCCCCTCCGGCACGACCGGAACTGGGATGGGGACCAGCAGCACCGGCGGTTCGGCCACGGGTCAGCCGAAGGAACTCGCTACTCCCGGTGGGGCGAATGCCGGCGGCGGCACGGGCTCTACGCCGATGACGGCCCCGGGAGCGAACGGGATGAGCACACGGACCGGTTCGCCGGGCGCTAGCTCGTCGGGCATGAGCACCCCATCGACGGGCGCCGCCGGAGCGCGCTGAGCATTCGTTGCAACCGCGTCGAGCTCGCTACGCTCTACGCCCCCTAGTTCGGTCCCGCCGCCCGGTTACGGGCTGGCGGGCGCCATCCGTCTCACTCCGCGATGATGGCGATGAGCGAGAAGGAACCGGCGAGCGCGAAGGTGCCAGCCACGAGGGATACGATCAGGAACATGGGAGAGGCCTCAGCCGTCGAACGGCGACGCTTCCTCAACCCGTAAGGTTGTACCCGGTTTCAGGCGGGGGACTGCTGAGAACGGCGATATCTGCCCATCCTTAATCGCCGCCGTCAGCCCCGGCGACGGCGCCGTCATCGTCGCTGAACAGCCAATCGAGCGCCCCGGCTCCGACTTCGCCGGCTGCATCCCTCTGCTGACTGCTCAAGCGCGGTTCGGGATGCTCCGCCCGCACGTCCGCGAACCACCGGCGCGCGAACTGATCGAGGGCTTCGTCGGTGAGGAGCGTTCTATCCTGAGGTGGCATCTCGAGGCTTCTTGGACGGCCGAACGGTTCGGCCCCGCCGCGATCTGCTCACGCGGCGGGGGAACCCCGGATCTCACCAACTAGACCGATACACAGTACATGGCCCGTGTGCAGGATGGCGGCGTTCGGTTAGGGTCTCATCACCGCGACGTGCGCCGCAGTGTGCCGGAACGGGGCGCTGAGCGGCCTTAGGCCTTCTCAGCGGCCTTCTTCCGCCCGCGAGCTTTCGGGGCGGCCTTGGCGGCCTTCGGCTTGCCCTTGGGGGAGTTGGGTGCCTCAGAGACCGTCTCGTCGGCCTCAGCGGTCTTAGGAGCTGCTTTGCGCCGTTGCTGGCCAAGGCCGAGGGAGCGCGCCAGCTCGGAACGCTGAGCGGAGTAGCTTGCGGCTGTCGACGGGTAGTCCGACGGTAGGCCGTAGCGCGCGCGGTAGGTCTCTATCGTAAGGCCGGCCTTGGTAACGTGGCGCTTGAGCGTCTTGTAGCGCTTCCCGTCGATAAAGGAGATCAGCGCGTCCGGCGTGATAGACTTGCGGACCTGTGCCGGCGTCGGTTTCTCAGGGCCTGCGGGCTCGGCGGGCGCTGCGTTAGCCAAGCCAGACATGGCCGCGTGTACGGAAGCAATCACACCAGGTAGCTCAGATACGGACACCCGGTTGTTCGACACGTAAGCCGCTACGAGGTCGGCAGCGAGTTCGATGAAATCGGTCGATTGAGTTTCGACTTGTTCGTCCAAGGTCGTCTCCTCCACAAAAGGAGGCTTACTGCTCTACACGCTCCGCCGGATCGTCAAGTGATAGCTTGGCGGAAAATACTGAAGCCGATAGGATGTCCTCATAAAACCGCGAGAACACCCCAAAGCACGTTCACGCAGGAACTTGGCGTGACGGTCTCTGTTCCGGTCCTACGGTATGATGCCGTAGAAGGCCCTTCTCCATGAACAAGCTCATCCTCGGCGCGCCCCTGACACTCGGCCCCCTGCTCGGCGCCAACACGGCCAGCATAGCAGCGCTAGACGGTCTCGACCCCAACGCTTCGGCGACCGGGAACAGCCAGACGCATCTCGTCTGATGCCATCGCTACCGCGGAGCGATGTGCAAGAGCCGGGGCCGCCCATAGGGACGCCCCGGATCAATTTCCCGAACCAATTTCGCAGATCATGCGTGTAGATCGTAGCAGGCCCGCGCGATATAACGTAAGCTGTGCCTTGATTTGGCACGAAGATTGAAGGATCTCACGCGAGAGGGGAACTCGAAGGACAACCTAAGTGACTGAAAAAAACCCGGGTCAGAACCCCGAAACGCTCGCACTGGCCAGCGAAATCGTAGCCGCCTACGTCGCGAACAACTCCATCCCCGTTTCTGAGCTTCCGAATTTCATCGGCAGCGTTCATAAGGCTCTGTTGACCCTCTACAGCGGCACCGGGGCTGCGGGCACCAGCGCTCCTGCTGAGAGCGTCGAGCAGCCGACCGCGGCACAGATCAAAAAATCCATCACGCCGGACGCCCTCATCAGCTTCATTGACGGCAAGCGGTACAAGACGCTCAAGCGTCATCTCAGCGGACACGGTCTCGACCCACATAGCTACAGGGTGAAGTTCGGTCTGCCGTCGGACTACCCGATGGTCACTGCGAGCTACTCGGAAGCCCGCTCTCAGCTTGCGAGGGACATCGGCTTGGGCCGGCCTGGTCGCGCGACTGCCTGAGCAGTGTAGCTCGGTGTCGCCTCGATCGGTTAACCGACGAGGCGACCTTCACAGCCCAATGCCGCGCGCCGATATGATCCGTTGCGTGGCATTGACCAGCATCTCGTCCAAGAACGGCTCCGGCATGAAGCGCGCCCCCATCGGCAACTGATCCTCAGCCGGTGTTGCAAGGCCAGATGATCGGCCCCCACGAGGTGGTCCAAGGGTAAAGTTAGTGCACGGTGGGCCACGAGTAACTTGGCCAGCGGAGCTGGTCGGGCGAGCGCAGCCGGCCAAGCGGAGAAGGCTGGCACGAACACCTCCGGGGCCGGCAGCTGGTATCTCAGCGATGCATGCGGGCGCACGCTGTTGTCGTAACGTCGCCAGCTTTCGATGACGACCTGCGCTTCTCTGAGTGTGTAGAAGATCTCGCCGTTCAGAAGTTCGTCGCGAAGCCGTGCATTGATGATTTCAGCGTAGCCATTCTCCCACGGTGAGACTGGCGTGATGTAGGCCGTCTTTGCTCCGACGCCGGTAGTCCAAGCTTGGACAGCCTTCGCAACGAACTCCGGGCCGTTATCCGAGCCGCAGAGGCGTTCCCGGCTTCACCCAGCCTCGAAGACCACAGCCTCGCCGAACAGCTCGACTGGTACATCAGCTATGTCGCTGAGGAGTGTGCCGCTGGCCGGATGAACTGAAGGCGGGCTGGTGCCGGCGCTCCCACAGCGATTTTCACCGATCGTCCTTCATGCCTCGGAACCGGCATCCGCGTCGAGGACTGGCAGGCGTGGGTCGCCGATGGCCTCGGCATCGTCACGAACGGCGTGCTCTGCGTCACCGGCCCGGAACTGACGGTGGACGAGTGGGCGGCGCGGCATGTCACAGGGCATTAAAGAAGGTGATACTCTCAAATTCGACAAGGCGCTCCTGCTGCATCTTGTTCGACAGCGTCGGTTTGGCGGTTATCGATTTTGCGCAGCTCGGTAGCAATGTCCTGCAGGCTGGTGTCGCCCTTGCGCAGCACTTGATCTGCTTCGGACAGACGGTCACGCTCGGCCGCGGTGACGTCGCGAGCGCTTAACACTACCACCGGCACCTCGGTACAGCCGGGCAAATCCCGGAGCCGGTCGAGGAACGAGAACCCGTCCATCACTGGCATGGTCAGGTCGCGCAGCACGAGGCGTGGCACGCCGTGCCGGACCTGGTCGAGCGCCTCGCAGCCGTTCCCAGCCTCGCGGACGCTCCAGCCGTTGCGCTCAAGCACCGTCCGGAGCCGGTGGCGCATATCGGCATCGTCGTCGACCACGAGCACGTCGCCGTCGGCCGCCCGGAACTGGTCAAGGATCGTCCGGAGGCGCGCCCAGTCCACCGGCTTCGGTACCGCCTCGATGGCTCCGAGCGAGGCGCTCAGCGCCGCGTCGGCAACGAAGCTG
>NZ_JAKSXU010000063.1:0-16535 GCF_022829325.1 Methylobacterium sp. J-092
CTCGACGTCTCGGTCCAGGCGCAGGTGCTCGACCTGCTGGAAGACCTCAAGCAGCGCCTGAACCTCGCGATGCTGTTCATCACTCACGACCTGCGCGTTGCCGCCAAGATCTGCGACCGCATCGCCGTGATGCATCGCGGTGCCATCGTGGAGATGCGGCCCACGGCCGACCTCTTCCGGCAGCCGGATCACGCCTACACTCGCTCGCTCCTCGCGGCGGTGCCGGGCCTGCAGCCTATTCAGCCCTGATAGCACGACGGCCTGCGAGACGGCCGAAGCTCCCAGACGACAGACTGACGGATGCTTTCGGTAAGCGCCAACGGCAATCCCGACGAATGGGTTGGGTCGGATGCGGAAGGTCTGCTTCTGGACAGACGGTCAAAGTCCGGTTGCCACCCAATCCGGTCTTTGACACTTGTCGCGCGATTGTTGGGCGGTGAACATCTCGTATAAGGCGTCGCGCTTCCACAGCTACGGCCGCATGCCTACATATCGCTCGTGCCCGTCCTCATAGCGCTTGGCGCCGCCCTCCTGTTCGGTTTCGTGTTCGGCTCCCATTGGTGGGTGCGCCGGGCGATGCAGCAACACGCCACGGAGCGGCCGGACTTGCCCGGGACTGGCGGCGAACACGCCCGCCATCTGCTTGACCTGGCATAGCTGGAGCACGTCCCCGTCGAGATCGCGCCAGCCGACCACTACGATCCGGTCGCGAACATCGTGCGGCTATCGCCGGAAAACTATGATGGCCGCTCGATCACGGCAGTCGCGGTCGCGGCGCACGAGGTCGCCCACGCGCTCCAGCACGCGGCGGGGGACCGGCTCCTCGCGGCGCGGGTGAAGTTCGCACCGGTCGTGCGGGGCTTCGAGTTCGCCGCGGCCGTAGTGATGATGACTGCGCCAGTGGTGCTAGCCTTCGTCCATTCGCCTGTCCTGCTCGCCTTACAGGTGGGTATCGGCATCGCGCTCCTCGGCGTTCGCCTCCTATTCCACTTCCTGACGCTACCCGTCGAACTCGATGCAAGCTTCCGCCGGGCCCTGCCCATCCTGGAAACAGGTCGCTTCCTCGACGCCAGCGACATGCCCGGTGCCCGCACTGTACTGCGCGCCGCCGCCCTCACATAGGTGGCCTCGTCACTCGTTGCGCTCGTGAAAATTGCGCGCTATCGGCGACTCCTCCCGTTCTAAAACCTCCCAGGCGAGCGTCTTATTCTTCAGCCGCACTTACTTGGAAGCGCACCATCTATTTCCGGTCAGACCCAATCCGCTGCTTGGCTCACTTATGGGACGGCAGGGAACTGGGCGCAGCGGCCTGCAGTAGGCCGCTGCGATCTTCTTCAAATGTCAGTCTGCTCGGACATAACCAGCGCGTCGTCTGCCTCAATGCCGAGGTAGCGCACTGTGCTCTCCAGCTTGGTGTGCCCGAGAAGCAGCTGGCAGGCTCGCAGGTTGCCCGTTCGCCGGTAGATGAGCGCGACCTTTGTCCGACGCAGGCTGTGCGTGCCGTAGCCCGCGGGGTCGAGCCCAATCAGCGCCACCCACTCATCGACGAGCCGGCCATACTGGCGCGTCGTGAGATGCTCGCCCGGGCGGCTTCGGCTCGGGAACAGCCAGTCCCCGGCACGTAGACCCCGCAGCTGCAGCCAAGCCGCAAGCGTCTCGCGGGTGGTTTCGGTCAGCTCGAAGGGTACGGGCCGACCGGTCTTTTGCTGAACGATGGTTGTGCGCAGGCGGACGCCGTCACCGAGGTGGACACCGGCTACGCGTAGGCGAACGAGATCGCAGCCGCTCAGTTTGCTGTCGATGGCGGTGTTGAACAGGGCGAGATCGCGCGTGCGGCCCTCGTGCTGCAAGCGAGTGCGGATCGCCCAGATGTGCTTGGCTGGAACGGAGGCTTGGGGCCAATGAGACGGCCGAGGTTTCACGGACGGCGAGCGGTATCGCTGGCTGGAGGCATGATGGAACTCCTTCTAAGGAGCCATCAGCATCTCACCGCGATCCGCCCGTCGTAGCGGCGCGCTCTGGGCTGGAGCGGATAGTTAGCTCGAATCAGGCGTGTCGCGACAAAGAGGTATGCGCTCGGTATCGGCCGCTCGTAGAAGAGGCTCATGCCCGATGCCCTGTTCTCGCCGGCCGCAGCTCGCAACGCCGCCTTTATCACCGAAGTCCTCAAGCGCGTTCTCCCGCCCAGCGGTCTCGTCCTCGAGATCGCGAGCGGGTCCGGTGAGCATGCCGTCCATTTCGCTCGCGCGCTACCCGCGCTCGTCTGGCAGCCCAGCGACCCCGACGAAGCGGCCCGTCGCAGCATCGTCGCCCATGCCCGCGCCGCCGGGTTGGCGAACATCCGGTCGCCGCTGGCGATCGACGCGATCCGTCACCCGTGGCCAGCGGCGTGGGCTGATGTGGTCGTCGCGATCAACATGATCCACATCGCACCCTGGGACGCGACCATCGGGCTGATGGCTGGCGCGGAAGCGACGCTCGCGGAAGGTGGTGTCCTCTACCTCTACGGTCCTTTCCGGGAGGATGGCGCGCACACCGCGCCGAGCAACGCCGCGTTCGACGACAGCCTGCGCGCGAGGAATGCCTCCTGGGGGATCCGCGACATCGAGGCAGTCGCGGCCGCCGCCCGAGCGCACGATCTGCATCTGGCCGAGCGCGTCGTGATGCCGGCCAACAACCGCAGTCTGATCTTTCACCGCGGGCGCCGAGGCTCCGCGGTCGATAGGGATTCCGCGGCTTGATCCCCTTGCGCCTGACCAGCGCGGTCGTCGTCGGTGCGTCCGGCGGCATAGGCGGGGCCTTGATCCGCGCCCTCGCCGAGGCTGCGGCCTACGCGCCAATCTTCGCGCTCTCCCGCTCGGGGGCGTCAGTCCCGCAAGGCGTCCGAACCGTTCCGATCGACCTGTGCGACGAGGCGACGATTGCGGCGGCGGCGGCCAGGGTCGGCGAAGCCGGACAGGTCGGTCTGGTCATCGTCGCCACCGGCCTTCTTCACCGGGCGGGCGTCTCGCCCGAGAAGACGGTCAGGGCGCTTGACCCTGCCGCGATGGCCACCGTCTTCTCAGTCAACACGATCGGCCCTGCGCTCGTCGCCAAGCACTTCGTACCCTTGCTGGCGCGAGGGGAGCGATGCGTGTTCGCGGCCTTGTCGGCGCGGGTCGGATCGATCGGCGACAACCGACTCGGCGGTTGGTACGCCTACCGCGCCTCGAAGGCGGCGCTGAACCAGATTCTGCGAACGCTCGCGATCGAAGTCGCCCGCAGCCGACCGGAGGCGATCGTTGTAGGCCTACATCCGGGCACGGTCGCCTCCGACCTGTCGCGGCCCTTCCGGCCAGACCCAACGGCCGATGGTGTCCTCTCGCCTGAGGAGAGCGCGGCGCATCTCCTGCGCGTGCTGAGCGGTCTAGGCGCGAACGACACCGGCGGCGTCTTCGCCTGGGACGGCTCGCCGATCCCCGCCTAAGTGCGGTTTCGGCCCGAGCGGAAGCGCGGGGCGGCGCCATACGACCGTTCGGAGCTGAGATCACTTACGACATGCGCCATTAGCGGACATCAGCCCACTGCCCAGCAGCGGACATTCAGTTTCAAGTAAGCGACCGTCTGGTGCCGAAGGCCGCGACCGACGCGATCGTCTCGGCGATGGAGAGCGGCCGGCCGGCGCTCAATGCCGCCCGGCGTGCGTTCGGGCTCCCGCCGGTCGCCACCGCCTTCGCGCATTTCGAGCGGGCCGAGCGGGTCCTGCTGGCGATCAGCCAGACCTTCGATTTCGACACGGCGATGCTCCCCGCCAATTACCGCTACATCGGCCCGCTGCTCGACGAGCCGGTCTGGTCGCGGGGGGCCCGGACCGCGTGGTCTGGGTTGGGCCGGCCGCGCATCCTCATCGCCGGCAGCACCGGTGCCCAGAACCAGACCGGCCTCCTCCGGCGGATCGTGCGCGCCGTCGGGACAGTCGAGGCCGAGACCATCGTGACCACCGGCCCGAATGTGGAGGCCGGGGACCTGGACGCCCCCGACACCATCCGGGTCGTGGCGACCGCCTCCCACGACGCCCTCATGACCGAGGCCGACTTGGTGATTTGCCAGGGCGGCCACGGCATCGTCAGCCGCACGCTGCTGCACGGCGTGCCGCTGCTGGTGATCCCGCTCGCCCGCGACCAGGCCGACAACGCCGCCCGGATCGCGCTGCGTGGCGCCGGCCTGCGCCTGCCCGGCGCGGTGAGCCCGGACGAGATCGCGGCCGCGATCCAGCGGCTCCTGGCGGAGCCCAGCTTCCGCACGGCCGCCGGGACCCTCGGCGCTGCCGTGCGGGCCGACATCGAGGCGGGCGGGCTCGTCCGCGAGATCGGCGCGATGGTCGCCGCGCACCGGGATGCCGCGTCCCGCGACGGAGGCCGGCTTTGGGCCTGAAGGGGATTGCCGCCGTGCCGGCGCGGCCCCGCATCCGCCCCGACTCGCGGACCTTCTCGGCGCTGCTCGGGCTGCTCGCGGCGCTTCCGACCTTCGGGATCGACATGATCCTGCCGAGCCTGTCGGAGACGGCGGCGGCGATGCACGTCCCGACCGCCGCGATGGGCGCGGCCATGGCCGTCTACCTGCTCGGGCTCGGGGCCGCGCTCCTGGTCTACGGGCCGGTCTCGGACCGGCTCGGACGCCGGCCGGCGATCGTCTGCGGCTGCCTCCTGTTGATCGGAGGCAGCATCGGCTGCGCCGCTTCACGGACGCTGCCGCATTTCCTGCTGTTCCGGGCCGTCCAGGGGATTGGCGCGGCCGGTCCCGGCATGGCGGTCTTCGCGATGGTGCGCGACCTATTCACCGGCGAGGCGGCGCGCGCCCGGATGTCGTTCGTCGTCCTGACCGTCAACGTCGTGCCGATGGTTGCCCCGACGCTGGGGGCCAGCCTGATGGATGTCGGGGGCTGGCGCCTGATCCACGCCGCGCCGGCCGCCGCCACCCTGGTGACCCTAGCGGCGATCCCGCAGATCGACGAGACCCTGCGCCGTGCTCCCGGTCCGGCGCCGGCCGGGATCCTGGGCGGCTATGTCGGGATCCTGGCGAACCGGGCCTTCCTCAGCCACGCCCTGTGCAACGCCGCGGCGGCGGGCGCGGTCTTCGCCTACATCACGGGCTCCGCGCTGGTGTTCATCGGCGCCCTCGGGTTCAGCCCGTCGGCCTACGGGCTCGTCTTCGGGGTGAGTTCCCTGTCGGTAATGAGCGGCGCCGCCCTGAACGGCCGACTCGCCGCCCGCGGCATTGGCCCCCGCTGGGTGATCGGCGCCGGGCTCGCCGGGGCCACCGTCGTGGCGGCGATGCTCCTCGTCGATGCGCTGGCATGGCCGCCCTCGGGGGGGGCGGTGATCGCCGCGATGGAGCAGGAGGCGACGGTGCTGTTCGCCGACATCCGCGACTTCACCGGACTCTGTGAAACCCTATCGCCGGGCGAAGTCGCGGCGTTCCTCGCCGAATTCCGCCGGCGCGCGGCGAGGGCGATCGAGGCGGCGGGCGGCCTCGTCGACAAATTCGTCGGCGACGAGGTCATGGCCGTCTTCGGCGTGCCGCGCGCGGCACCCGAAGATACGGATCGCGCCGTCGTAGCGGCCCGCTCTCTGGCTGCCACTATGCTGGCCTGGAGTTGTGAGCGGGCGAGGGCGGGTCTGCCGCCGGTCCGCATTGGGGTTGGCCTTCACCGCGGCCCGGTTTTCGTCGGCACCATCGGGGCGGAGCGCGTCGAGTTCACCGCGGTGGGCGATACCGTCAACGTGGCGCGCCGCCTGGAGCAGATGACCCGCACGACGGCCTGCGACTGCGTCGCCTCGGAAGCCGTGGTTCGATCCGCGACGTCCGGCGAGGCGCGGATCGTCGCCGTCCAGCCCGTGCGCGGCGCAAGTGTCGTCCTGCGCCTGTTCGCCATCGCTCTGGCCCCATAGCGGCCGGGTGCAATCTTAAAGGGACCGGGATTCATCCGCATGATGGGCGAACAGGTTCGTCGAGGCCGGGTCTGGAAGTGCCGTCTGGCCGCCTTCCTCGGATCGGCCGTTCTTCTGGCCGGTTTGGCCGGCGTGGCCGGCGTCAATCCGCGTCTCCTCAAGCCGAACGCCTACGCGTCCGACACGTCGATCGAGACGCGGCCGGCCTTCCATGATCCTGCGCTGCTGGCGCGGGCTTGGGCTCTTCCGGTAGCGGCGTACCGGAGACGGCCTTACGAGTACCAGAGCAATCCGAGCTTCTGTGGTCCCCCCACGGTGGCGAACCTGCTCCGCTCCCTCGGCGTCGATTTCTCGCAAGCCGACGTGCTCCGGGGGACGGCGTTCCAACCCTGGTTCGGTGTGCTCTTAAACGGGCTAACGCTGGACGAGTTGGCCGACCTGATACGAAGGCGGCTCGATCGCCCGGTCCATGTCGTGCGCGGTCTCACGTCGCCGGCATTCCGCGGTCTGATGAAGAGCGGCAACGATCCCGACAGGCGACTAATCGTCAACTTCCATTGCGGCCCCGTGTTCGGCCGCGGCGCCGGGCATTTCTCTCCGATCCTCGGATATCTGCCGGATGCGGACTTAGTCTTCGTCGGCGACGTCAACGGCGACTACCGGCCCTTCCTGATCGACAGCGAGAGCCTTTGGCGCGCCGTCGCGACGCGCGATAGCACTTCGGGCAAGACGCGCGGCTTGCTGATCGTCGATACGACCCGGCATTGAGGCTGGGGCGCACCGGTCGAGGGCTGGCGTCAAACCGTCGCTGCGAGCGCTCTGGAGGACGGTCGACGGGAGACTTCCGATGGATCTACCTCGGTCGCCTCTGGGCGCGCCCGGTCAGCATTCGGGGAAACGGGGCGGCCCGTCGCCGACCATGCAACCGTAACGCCATCGGTTCGTGGGGCGGGCCCCACGCAGGGGTGGCGGGTCCCGTACGGCCGACGGCCCGGCTCAAGCCGGCTCACGGCCCTTCTAAGGTTGTCTCGGCGTAGCTGGCGCGCCTCTGTCAGGCCATGAGACGATGGCTCGCGTCGCCCGGGATCTCGGAACGGATCAGGCCGCGCTGAATTCGGCGACGAGGCGGTCCAGCGTTCCGAGAATCGCAGCCGGCGTATCGATAGCCGCCATATCCGCCGCGATCGCCCGCGCGCGCTCGGCGAAGGACGGCTCGGTCAGGACCCGATCGACCGCCGCGCGCAGGTCTCGAACCTCAGGCCGCTGCGACGGGATCTCGATGCCGACGCCCGACCACGCCACCCGGGCGCCAACCTCGGCCTTGTCCTCGGTGCGCCCCGCTGCCACGATCGGTACGCCGGCTTGAAGAGCCAGCTGCACAGTCCCGTAACCGCCATTGGTGACCAGCAAGTCGACCTTCGGCAGGAGCACCGCGAAATCGAGGAACTCGGCAAGACGAGCATTCCCTGGGATCGGTCCGCGCACGTTCCCGATCGGTCGGAAGCCGGTGGTGACGAGCACCAGCAGATCGTCGCGCGTGCAGAGCGCCGCTAGGGTCGGCTCGATCAGTTCGCCGAGATCGGCGTTGGCGATTGTCCCCTGGGTCACGAGCACGACTTGCTTGGACCCGTCGAGTTCGCCCCACCAGTCCGGCAAGGCGGCGTCCCGCTGAGGCGGAGGGGGCAGTGCGCCGACGAACCGGACGTGGTCGGGCAAGCCTCCGAAATCGTACTCGAACGCCGGTACGGTCGTCTGAAGGAAGGCATCGGCCATGAGATGGCGCGAATGCAGCACCGAGCACGGCAATGGCGGCAAGCCCATCCCGGCGAGCTTGGCATCCGCGTAGGCGCGGACCGGCGCACCGAATACACGTTCGGCTTCGATTGCAATGGCCGCGTACGTCGCGCGTGCAGCCTCGTCGCACGCCGGCGGCAACCCGATCATCGTCGGGGCCCCGTCCGGCCTGTCGGCCACCATGATCGTGATGCTGCAGGCGACGATCGGTGGCCGGGGCGTCCCCTCGTCCAGGAACAGGGCCGTCGCGCCGAAGAACAGATCGTCGACGACGATGATGTCGGGACGTTCGGACGCGATGATCTTACGCAGCGTCTCGGTCTGCGGCGGCATCGGGTCGAGGAAGATACGCTCGAAATTGTAGCGGAGCTGCTCCGGGCCCGGGGGTAGACTTGCGCGCTCGGGCAACACGTCCTCGATCCGTGTGAAGTCGATGTCAGCGCCGGCGGCGAGGGGCAGGAAGCGGGCACCGGACTTCTCGACGGACGGGCGTAGGTACCCGGCCGTAGTCACCAGCGCCTCGTCGCCGCGCGCCAAGGCCATGCGCGCGATGGCTAGCAGCGGATTCAGGTGGCCGGCGGCCGGCGTAGCGGCAAAGAGGATTTTCATGGATGACCCGTGACGGCGACAAAGCAGGTACTGGTCGGTCGTACGCGCTGCACTGTTCCGTGCTCGGCGGTGAACGACGGTCTACGCTCCTGACCGGGTGTCTGCGCCTTGCGCATGACCGCAGCGTTTCGCCTGTCGGCGATAAGGTTACGGGCGTAATGTCGGACGACCGAGCATTCGCCGCTGCTTCGCGTCGGCTCTGGTGTTCCTCCCAGGATTCGTGCGCCCTTCAAAATAGCAGGAGACGCCTTGTCCTCATCGCATGGTGTCGAGGGTGTGCCGTCCGCTTCTCTGCGTTTCTGCTTCGAAGCGGACAAGCCACGTTCGGCCAGATCCCGTCGTTTCAGATCGCCCGTCTGGACGACTGTGATGAGGGGTTTTGAGACTGGCAGCTTTTGGAAGGGGGATTTTTAAAAGCTGCCACCCCGCGCCTTAAGCGACCGCAGGTCCCTGGAACTCAATGCCGTGCGCAGCGCAGGCTGCGACCACCGCCGCGACCTCCTCGTCGGTCGGCTCGGCTTGTAGCGGTAGGCCTTCGTTTTGTGCAGGTCGGGCTAGCCTGCGGATCATCGCCTCGAACCGACCCGTCGTCATCGAGAGGAACCGGGCCTCTGGCGAAACGATACGGAACGAGTGCGGGGTCCCACCCGAGACCGTCAACGCGTCGCCCGGTGCCAGCCGGCGAACCTCATTGTCGATCTGCATGCGGACTTCACCCTGCAGGATGTAGAAGCTTTCATCCTCGTCATGATGGACATGAAGCGGGACGGCAAAGCCTTCTGCCATATGGTGCTCGATCAGCGAGAGACGGTTGGCATTGTCTTTCTGCGACAAATGGATGGTCAGGCGGGCAGTGGCAAACCAGAGAGCTTCGGCCATGTGAACGTCCTGTCGGTATGGTTGTCGTTCTCCAGAGCTACCGTTTGCGATCCGCCGGGATAAGATCGATGATCGTACATCCCTTGGCGGATTGGCGGGCACATGAAGACAACCGATCCGCTTGCCGGCATCATAGCGTTCCTTGCCGTTGCCGAGCGGGCGAGCTTCACGAGCGCAGCTGAAGACCTCGAAATGGGCCGTTCAGCCGTCGGTGCGCAGATCCGCGCCTTGGAGGCGCGCCTAGGCGTCCAACTGCTACAACGCTCCACGCGCGCCGTGCGGCTGACGGAAGCCGGCGCGGTGTACAGAGAGGCTCTCGCCGACATCCAGGAACGTGTGCGGGATGCCGGGCGAGCTGCAACGGCCTTCCAGACCGAGGCGGTCGGCCGCCTACGGATCGCAGCGCCTCCGGACCTCGGACCCGATCACGTCGCCCCAGTGGCCGCGCGCTTCCTAACCGAAAACCCGGCCGTTTCGATCGATCTTCAGCTATCGACCGACGCAGTGGACTTAATCAGCGACGGCTTCGATCTGGCAATCCGCGGTGCGCTTGCTGTCGAGCCGACGCTTGTCACGCGGCAGATTGGGTCATCCCCGATAATCGCATGCGCGTCTCCGGCATACCTCGACCACCGCGGCGTACCGGTGACGCCGCAGGACCTAACGACGCATGCTTGCCTTCATTTCTCTGAGCTGCGGTGGGGCCGCAGATGGCGGTTCGACCGGGATGGTGAAGTTGCCGCCGTTTCGATCCTGCCCCGGCTGGAATGCAACAACGGACCAACGCTGCTGGCCGCCGCCCTTGCAGGAGCGGGCATAGCGCTCGAGCCCGCCTTCGTAGTCGGTCCGGCAATCCGCGCCGGCACGCTCGTACCAGTTCTGACAGACTGGCGTTTGCCGGTCATACCGCTGCACGCCGCCTACCCGGCCAACCGCAACATCGCCAGCAAGGTGCGTAGCTTTGTGACCATGTTGGCGGCCGCCTTTGCCTCTCACCCCGACCTCGGCGGCCCACCGGGGTGACCGGGACGAAATCGCCATCGACGGAGGTCGCTCGCAGTTCTGATCGGCTGCCCTCCACGTCCTGTGGTAGAGCGAGAGTGCTTTAAGATCCGCGGGATGGAGAAACAGGATGGCCCCTACAACGCTGGGTAGATCCTTACTCTCGCTCGCTGCTGTCAGCTTGCTCGGCGCCCCGGCGATCGCCCAGACCGGACCAACGGAACAGACCCTTGTTGCAAGAGATCGGGTGGTGACTCTGTCGCTCGGGGACGGTTTGAACCAGCACGTTCTCTACGACGCACCACCTCATCCCCGAGCGACGCTCGTCATGCTGCCGGGTGGGTCTGGCGACATCGGCGTTCAGCGCGACGGCGATCTGCGCCACGATGACAATTTCGTCGTCCGCACGCGGGCCGACTGGGTGGCAAGGGGCTACGCCGTGCTGATCCCCGACACGATCGATCACGCGACCCTGCGGGGCGTGCGAAGCTCCCCAGAATATGGCCGGCTGGTAGAGGGTTTGGCGGCCTACGCCCGAGCCCATGCGCCTGCACCCGTCTTCCTGGTCGGTACCAGCCAAGGGACGATAGCGGCGATGAACGGAGCCGCCCACGCCCGGCTGGGCCTCATTGCGGGTTTGGTGTTGACCGAGTCCGTGTCAGTGCCTGGACGACGAAGCACCGAAACGGTCTTTGACGCGGATCCATCGGGCGTGCGCATTCCGGTGCTGGTCGTGGCAAATCGCGACGACGCCTGCAACGTGGCTCCGCCTGAGATGGCCCCACGCATCGCTGCGGCCATGACGCGCTCGCCGAGCGTTCTGGTCCTATCAGTCAGCGGCGGCATGCAACGTTCGGACAGAGCCTGTGGTTCGCTCTCACCCCACGGCTATTACGGCATCGAGCAGAAGGTGGTGGGCGAGATTGCCGGTTGGCTCCAAACCCACGGTGGCTAACTTCCGAACTCGTTAGTTACCAACTAAACGAGGCCGGCAAATACCACGCGGGTCGCCCCGAAGCACGGGCTCGCGCGCGCTCGGGGAAAGCCGGTTTAGATTGGAATGAGTTCGCGAGCTGGGCCGCCGGTCTCCTTGCCACGACCCTGAGCATAGCCCGGCAGGGCCGGGTTCCGAGCGTTTCCGCTATCAGTGTTCATGCTGCCGAGCCAGCTGGCGGAGCGCGCTGGCGCCACTATTGAGCCGGTAATCATGGGGCCGTCCGTCGGATGCGGGACGGGGCGGGCCTGAGAGGCACCCGCCAGAGCAGCGAGGGTGCAGGCGGACGCGACTGCGACGGCCGAGAAGGTCTTGATTATCATCATGGCAAGTCTCGGTTGTCCTATGCTCGATCCGACTTCGTCGAGCAGCGATGCCGGACAGACGACGTCTTCGCTGGCTTATTCCGCGCTTCATCGAAAAATTCTGATTCCGCCTCCGGGCCAGCACTGGTGAGATCCGAGATACGATGAGCCGGTGAAAGTTTTCGGTTCGCGGCTGGAATAATCTCGAAACGGCAGCGTCCATGCCTCAGTCGCCAGCCCCGGAGCGAGTCTGCACCGGTCGACCTGCAACGGAGGAGTCCCGCCCATGCCAGGAGACCGGACATGACGGACATGATGCGCCTTATGGAGCCGCTGATCCCGGCCCTGCGCCGCTACGCCCGTGCTCTCCTACGCAATCCCACCGACGCTGACGATCTCATGCAGGATTGCCTAGAACGGGCCGTCGGTCGGTGGCACCAGCGCCAAGTCGATGGCGACACGCGGACCTGGCTCTTCGCCATCCTCCATAACCTCGCCGTGACGCAGATGCGCCAGCGCTCTCGGCGCGGTGCGCACATGCCGATCGAGGATACGGCAGAAGCCAACCTCGCTGTGGCACCCACACAGGAGAGCGGCCTTCGCCACCGCGACCTCATGAGCGCGCTCGATGCCCTGCCGGAGGAGCAGCGCAGCGTCCTCCTCCTCGTGACGGTGGAAGGACTGTCCTACGCCGAAACCGCCGACATCCTTGCCATCCCAACCGGCACCGTGATGTCCCGCCTGTCACGGGCCCGAGACCGGATGCTCCAGCTGATGGACGGCGCGGAGGCGGCCGTTCCCGCCAAGCGCCCGCTTCTGCGAAGGGTGAAATGACCATGCGTCCCATCAGCGACGACGATCTCCAGGGCCTCGTGGATGAGCGGCTCGATGCCGCCCGGAGGCGTGAGGTTGAGGCCTATCTCGCCGAACATCCCGAGGCGCGAGCACGGGTCGACCGCCTCGTCGCCCTCGGCGAGGGGATGCGTGCCGCCTTAGCGCCCATCGCCGCAGAGCCGGTCCCTGCCCAGCTGAACCTGACGCGGATCGTCGAGGCACACCGTCGCCCGCAACGTCCAGTCTGGCAGGCGATGGCAGCCGGGCTGCTACTTCTCCTCGGCGGCGCCGGAGGCTGGGGCCTGCGCGATGCGGTCTCGCCGGTGCCGACTGGGATCGAGGCGTTGGCCCAGGCGGCGAGCATGAACTACGCGGTCTATGCCCCAGACCACACCCGTCCGGTCGAGCTCGCCGCAGCCGACCGGGACGAGCTTGCCGGCTGGTTCTCGGCCCGGCTCAGGCGGCCGGTGGGCGTGCCGGACCTCAGCAGCTCCGGCTATCACCTCATGGGCGGACGCCTCGTCGCAACGGCCCAGGGGCCAGCCGGGCTGCTGATGTACGATGACGGGCATGGCGCGCGCTTCGTGATGCTGATGCGGCCGATGTCCGTGCCCAGCGACGCGCCGATGCAGTCGCACATATCCGCGACGTCGAACGGCTACGCCTGGGCTCAGGACGGGCTCGGCTACAGCCTCGTAGGAGCGGCCGACCCGGCGGTCCTTCACCCGCTCGCCAATGACATCCGACGCGCCACCGCGAAGAAGATCTGAAGGCCAGCTATGTCCCTCCTTAACGACCTGACCGGCGCTAGTCCGGCTCTCAACCCGCGCGCCGTCATCCTGCGCCTCGGTGCCATCGGAGGGCTTGTCGCCGCCGCCGCCGGGGCCTTCGCCTATGCCGGTGGCTGGTTCTCGCCGGGCGCCCTGACCCAGGCTCGGATCGTCGACCGCTTCGAGCAGGTCAACGGCCCGCATCCGGGGTTCCGACGCAACCACGCCAAGGGGCTCTGCCTAGCCGGCGGCTTCGAGAGCAGCGGCCGGGGCGAGAGCCTGTCGAAAGCGTCGCTGTTCACGGCGGGCCAGATCACCCCGGTCACCGGGCGCATCGCGCTCGCAGGCGGCCAGCCCTACGCAGCGGATGCATCGACCACAGTGCGCAGCCTCGCACTCCGTTTCCAACTTCCCGACGGCGAGCAATGGCGCACCGGCAACAACGACATCCCGGTCTTCCCGGTGCGAACCCCGGATGCGTTCTATGCCCAGCTTCTCGCCGCCAAGCCCGATCCGGCCACGGGCAAGCACGATCCCGAGGCACTTAAAGCCTTCTTCGCCGCGAACCCGGAGAGCACGACGGCAGCGGCCTTGATCAAGGCGCGCACGATCACCTCCGGGTTCGCCGACGACACCTTCCGGGGCTTGAACGCCTTCCGGTTCGTGGCCGGAGACGGCACGGAAACGCCCGTTCGCTGGGCGTTCGTGCCGGAGCAGGCCGCCACAGCCGAGAGTGCGGCTCAGACCGCACGTGCGGACAAGAATTACCTGTTCGACGACTTCGAGTCCGCGGTCCATCGGGCGCCCGTCCGCTGGCACCTCGTCGTCTCCCTCGGCGAAGCAGGCGATCCCACGGCGGACGCGACGCGTCCCTGGCCGGCCGAGCGGACGCGCGTCGACCTCGGGACGGTGATCGTGACCGCGACAGAGGCGGAGGCCGACGGCAATTGCCGTGACGTCAACTTCGACCCCCTGGTCCTGCCCACCGGCATCGCGGGATCGGATGATCCGCTGCTGAGCGCGCGCTCGGCAGCCTACGCGCAATCCTTCACGCGACGCGCCGGTGAGCCGAAAGCGCCGAGCGCCGTCCACGATGTCCCCGCTGCAGGAGCCGGATTGTGAGCAACACCACGCACTTCAACCGACGGGCCCGGCTGCTGCACTGGACCATGGCCGGCATGATCCTGGCCATGCTGTTCATCGGCGTGGCGATGGTGACCTCCCTCGTGCACTATGATGCCCTCGTGGCGCTGCACCGTCCCCTCGGCATCGGCATCCTGATCCTTGCGGGGCTCCGCCTCGTCAACCGGTGGCGCCACCCGCCACCCGAACTGCCGGCGGACCTTCCGGGCTGGCAGCGACAGGCGGCGCACGCCTCGCACATCCTGCTCTACGGATTGATGCTCGGGCTGCCGCTTATCGGCTGGGCGATGCTGTCTGCAGCCGGCTACCCCATTGGGCTTGCTGGCTCTGTGGTGCTGCCGCTAATTCTGCCGCGCGATCCCACGGTCTACGCCTGGCTGCGTCCGCTTCACACAGTGCTGGCCTACGCATTTTTCGGTCTCATCCTTGCCCATCTCGGTGCCGCGCTGTTGCACGGGCTGATCCGCCGGGATGGTGTCTTCTCCAGCATGACTCGAGCTCGGCCGTCTCGCGTTCATTGACACGGCAAGGAGCGGCCCACAAAGCATTGATGACGACGACGGAACAGGCTGTTTGATCGATGTCAGTTTCGTCGTCACCCACGACGCGAGAAAAGTTGGCTCGGCCTAAAAGCCCGGTGGCGGTCAGTCGATGAATTTTGAGACGTTGCGAGTATCTCGGTTTGGCTTCTGGATCATCGGGCCGGTTATCGGCGGGTTGGCCGGCCTCCTCTACACCGTCATCTTCGACGTTGGGTTACCAACTGCATCAGCGGTCCGCGGCATCTTCATCGGAGCGCCAATCCTGTTCTACGAGCGCGGCCTGTTTCTGCAGAGGCTGCGAGCGCGAATACGCCACGCAGCTACGCCGCTCTTTGCAGCAGCGACGGTCGCAATCTATGTGGTGATGATCGTCATCGGCAACGCGATCGCCGGATCAATACTCCACCGTGTATTCGGATATATGCCGAATGCTCGGGTTGCGATGATGCTGTCAAATTCTGGGTTTGCCTACTCATTAGCAATTTCAGCACTCGCGGCATTCGTGTTTCGGGTCCGTGACCTCATCGGCCCGCGCGTTTTCACTAACTTGCTACTTGGTCGATATCATCACCCTATAAGTGAGGAGCGGATTTTTCTGTTCTTGGACGTGGTTGGATCGACTAGATTTGCTGAGTTGCACGGCGACCTTGCAGCCCAGAAATATCTCGGCGCCATCTTTGGCGCGCTTGCTGGGCCGGTCGCGCGCGCGCGTGGCTCGATTGACGATTACGTTGGTGACATGGCGCTGGTGAGCTGGACAATAGCTCAGGGCGCCCGTGACGCCGCTTGCCTACGCTGTGTCTTCGACTTCGCTCAAAACCTCAGGGAGAACTCTGCCGACTGGCAGGCACAGTTCGGCCAAGTGCCAGAATTTCGGGCCGCTCTCCATTGCGGCTCCGTCGTGACCGCTGAGGTCGGCCTCGCGCATCGTAAGATCGCGTATTTCGGTGATACCTTGAACACCACCAGCCGCCTTGAGAGTCTCGCGAAAGAACTTCGAACCCCTGTGCTGGTATCTCGGGATTTGCTCAAGAGACTCGGCGAATTTCCACGTGATCTGGTCACCAATGATCTGGGATCATACCACGTCCGTGGTCGGCAGGAAACGCTTTGCGTCGCCGCGGTCCAAGAGCGATCGGAAACGTCACTCTACTCCGCAGGCTCATAAGTACATGCCCCCCTAGAAAATCGAAACGCGCCGAGAAATATATCCTTTTCCTGCGACTGGATACTAGGAGGTATATCAAACGACCTACTATTTAATGGCGGCTTCGCCTGCGCCCTAAGCTCTTGTTCGATGTCCGGTTTCGGAAGTAGGAGCCGTGGCCTTAAACAGCCAGCTTGGGTCGTGAGTGGACCGAGGGCACGGGTAACATCCGCCAGATTTGACACCGTTCTGCGCCCCGTTCCAGCATCTGCTCCAGTGACGGCCGACTAACTGCGTTGCGGCATCCTAAGTGTGGGCCTCATAATGCGTGTCGGCTCGCAGCGGGGGAGATGCCCCCCCCCCCCCCCCTCCCAGCCCGTGATCGGATCGGGGGGCGGGGCCGGGGGCCGACAATCGTCAATCGGTCACGCCGTGCCGATCCCGGACCCCATCCCGTACCCCGGCCCCGGGTCTGCGTAGGCGATCAAAACGTCCCCGCGCACCGCCCAGGGTACATCGACGCTATCGCGGGGTTTTCAGAACATCTGCCCGATCCCCACGGGCGTACGCCGGGGATTGCCCTGCG